>JAZUED010000054.1:0-2863 GCA_045640005.1 Candidatus Fimousia sp. | reverse complement strand
TTATGTACCAGATTTATGTAGACCGCTTCTACAATGGTGATCCAACGAATGATGTATTAGAAAATGAATATATCTATATTAAAGAAGTAACAAGAAAAATTGATGACTGGGGAAAATATCCGGCATCTATGGGTGTTCGCGAGTTTTACGGCGGAGACTTACAAGGTGTTATGGACAAACTCGACTATCTTCAGGATCTTGGTGTAGATGTAATCTACTTCAATCCATTATTTGTATCCCCATCTAATCATAAATATGATATTCAGGATTATGATTATATCGATCCTCATTTCGGACGAATTGTCGTAGATGAAGGTGAGCTTGTAAAAGAAACCGATACCAATAATAAGAACGCGACAAGATACATTTCCCGAGTGACAGATAAGCGAAACTTAGAAGCAAGTAACCAGTTATTTATCGAACTTGTAGAAGAAATTCACAGACGTGGTATGAGAGTCATCATCGATGGCGTATTCAACCACTGCGGTTCCTTCAATAAATGGATGGATAAAGAACGCATCTATGAAGGCGTAGAAGGCTACGAAGACGGAGCATTTATCTCCAAAGAAAGCCCATATAACAAGTTCTTTAAATTCTATGATGAAGATGATTCCTTCTGGCCATATAATGATTCATATGATGGATGGTGGGGACATGATACTCTTCCAAAATTAAATTACGAAGAGTCAGAAAAGCTTTATCAGTATATTTTAGATATCGGCAGAAAATGGGTTTCTCCTCCGTTTAACGTAGATGGATGGCGTTTAGACGTGGCAGCAGACCTTGGTCATACCAATGAATTTAACCATAAATTCTGGAAAGACTTCCGTAAAGCAGTCAAGGAAGCAAATCCGGAAGCAATTATTTTAGCAGAACATTATGGCGATGTTTCTTCCTGGTTACAGGGAGATGAATGGGATACCGTAATGAACTACGATGCATTCATGGAACCAATCACATGGTTCTTAACCGGTATGGAAAAACATTCTGATGAATACCGTGAGGACTTAGATGGTAACTTCCAGACATATTCCGGAGCTATGAAATATCATATGTCCAGATTCCATTATCCTTCTTTACAGGTAGCGATGAATGAGCTTTCTAACCACGATCATTCCAGATTTTTAAGCCGTACCAATAAAATGGTCGGTAGAACACAGTCCGTTGGACCAGAAGCTGCAGATCGTGGTGTTCGCAAGGAAGTATTTAAGGAAGCGGTTATGTATCAGATGACATGGCCGGGTGCACCAACTCTTTATTATGGTGATGAAGCTGGTGTCACAGGATGGACAGATCCAGATAACCGTAGAACCTATCCATGGGGAAAAGAAGATCTTGATCTCATCGATTTCCATAAAAAGATGATTCGCATTCACAAGCAGTATCCTGCGTTTATGGAAGGATCCGTAAAGTATCTTTCCGGTGAAAAGGATATGTTCAGTTTTGGACGATTCACAAACAAGGATCAGGCGGTCATTATTTTAAATAACAGTGACGAAGACCGTGAAATCATAATTCCAGTCTGGGAAATCGGTGCCGGCAATAAGAAGATGGTTCAGATTATGCAGTGTTCTGCACAGGGCCATCAGGAAACAAGGGTTACTTATCCTGGCTATAAGGGTTATGTAACGATGATCGTTCCAAAGAAATCCGGTACGATTCTTCATGCAGAATAGCATAAAAACAGGCTTGAAAAAATTTTGAAAAAAATTAAAAAAAACACTTGCATTTTCATTTGTTATCTAGTATACTAAATAACTGTCAGATGGTTCTTGGATGGATTCCCGAGTGGCCAAAGGGGGCAGACTGTAAATCTGTTGGCAACGCCTTCGAAGGTTCGAATCCTTCTCCATCCACTTGCTGTTAGGCTTATGTCGAAGGCATATGCCGGCGTGGCGGAACTGGCAGACGCACAGGACTTAAAATCCTGCGGGACTTATACTCCCGTACCGGTTCGATTCCGGTCGCCGGCATTTTTTCGTATCATGACGAAATAAAATATCATGAATGTGGGTTTAGCTCAGCTGGATAGAGCGTTTGGCTACGGACCAAAAGGCCGGGGGTTCGAATCCTCTAACCCACGTTTAACTCTTAAGAATGTTTCTTAAGAGTTTTTTTTTGCCCTTTTTTGGGGTTTTTATTTGAGTGATTTTTGCGTATTTTAGTTGTAAAATTGCTCGTTTTTGTTTAAAATAGAAGAGATAAATGGCGTTTTATGAAGTGTATTAGAATTTAATGACCGATATAATGAAAATAATGCACGAATATGCACGAATGTGATTGAAAAAGCTTGAAAATGCCAGCGGAATGTGATATATTATAGAAAAGGAGAGATAGAATGCTCACGCAGGAAAGACATCAGTATATTCTGAAAGCTTTGGATGAGAAAAAAGCAGTGACAGTTGCTGATCTTACCAAAGAATTGAATACTTCAGAGTCAACGATTCGAAGAGATTTGAATACGTTAGCAAAACAAGGAAAGCTCAACAAAGTACATGGTGGTGCTACTTATGTAGAATTACAAAATAGTGTAACCCATGAACAGCAGGTAGAACTTCGACGAAGGATTCGTTCTTCTAAGAAGGATATGATTGGCAGATATGCAGCTTCTTTGATTGAACCTGAAGATTTTGTATATATTGATGCTGGTACAACAACTGGCAGTATGATTTCATATCTGACAGAAACTAATGCAATTTATATGACAAATTCCATGGAGATTGCTTCAAAACTTGTTAGAAGAGGTTTTGAAACATATACTGTTGGGGGACGAATCAGACAGATTACAGAAGCTATTGTTGGAAGCCAGGCTGAACATTCCATTGAAGATTTCCATTTTTCCAAAGGGTTCTTTGGTGTGAAT
>JAZUED010000053.1:0-1705 GCA_045640005.1 Candidatus Fimousia sp. | reverse complement strand
GCTAATGTGTAGTTGATTAACCAAGCTGGACCGAAGAAACCGAAGATACCCTGTGGGCCTTCACCCTTCATATCTGCGAACCAAGCGTGTGTCCAGTCCTGTGTATCATTGTGATACTTGTTATCCATGAGCTTCTTAGAGATGTCCATGAATGCTTCTCTTTCAGGAGCGATTGTTAACTTGTCGTCTGTAATCCAACCTGTAGAAGCTGAGTTCTCAACTGCATGCCAGATGTCACCATCACCAGAAACGATTCCGTAGCCCTTAGCCTTTAATTCAGCTGCTGCATCCCAGAATGCATCCCAGTTACCAGAACCAGCACCGATCTTCTCAGCGATTGCCTTAGGATCATCTGTTCCGAAAACATCTGTAGCGATTGAACGACGGTAGATGAAAGCACCACCAGTTGCCTGGTAACCAAGTGCTACTAACTTACCATCTGGGTTTGTTCCGATATCTACTGTATACTGAGCGATATCAGCTGCCTTTGTAGCTGCTGCTACGTCGATACCAAGATCTTCATAAGGCATAGCGAACTGGTAAGCATCACCCTGAGAATACTTAAGGATGAAAGCTGCCTCAGCTGCATAGATATCTGGCTGATCAGCGCCACCACCAGCTAATGCCTGGTCAAGTGCTGGCTGATAAGCACCATCTGTTGTAGCGATGATTGTTGTGTTTACTGTGAAACCACAATCAGGATTTCTCTCGATGTACTTGTCTACCATTCCTGGAATTTCATCTGTGAAAGACCAAAGGTTAACTACTACGTCACCAGCAGCTGCTGCTGGAGCGTCTGTTGCAGGTGCATCAGCTGTAGCATCTGATGATGTATCAGCAGCTGGAGCATCTGGTGTAGCTGGTGTAGAAGATCCACAACCAACTAACATTGTTGCAACCATGCTTACGCAAAGTGCAGAAGCGATTAACTTCTTCATTGTTTTGTTTCCTCCTATTTAAAAAATGAATTTGAAGTTTGCTAGATTATTCTAGCAACTTTAATTATATTGCATTTATATCAAATTGCTTTACAAATATTGCTGGTGATTTTACAAATATTGCGGTAGTTGAAAAGTTGTATATTATTTTTCATTTTTGTTGTGCAACTTGTATAAAAAAAGAGGCGACATTTTAGTAATAAGTCGCCTCTTCATTATTTTGGTAAAAATTTATCTATATTTTGTTTACCGTTTATTCACATTTGTAATGACTTATGCAAATGGATTCTCTGTTGGGTATGGAAGACTCTTTGGCTGGTTGTAACCAATTTCAGATACATCTACACCGATGTACTTGAATACTTCGTAAAGTGCCTTTCCAAAGTGACCAAATGCAACTGCACCATGATGTGGATAGTTCTTCTCGATTAATACGTGACGGTAGAATCTTCCCATTTCTGGAATAGCGAATACACCGATACCACCAAATGATCTTGTAGGAACATCAAGAACTTCACCTTCAGCAACATAAGCACGAAGAATGCTATCTGCTGTTGACTGTAAACGGTAGAATGTAATCTTTCCAGGAGCAATATCACCTTCAAGTGTACCCTGTGTAACTTCTTCTGGAAGGTTTCTAGCCATAATTAACTGATATTCCATGCTGCACTTTGCAAGCTTCTTAGAACATGTGTTACCACAGTGGAAGCCCATGAATGTATCTGTAAATGCATATGGTGTCTTTCCTTCGATTGATTCCTTATACA
>JAZUED010000052.1:0-6020 GCA_045640005.1 Candidatus Fimousia sp. | reverse complement strand
CAAGAGCCGCACCCATAGCAGCAAATAAATGGGAATGGGTAGGAGCGATGATTTCATCATCAGATAATTTTAATGTGCGGATAAATGCTTCCTTAAGCTCAGAAAGGAAGTGAAGTGGTCCGCCTAAGAATGCAACATTACCTCTGATTGGCTTACCACAGGCAAGACCAGAGATGGTCTGGTTAACAACTGCCTGGAAAATAGAAGCCGCTAAGTTTTCCTTTGTTGCACCTTCATTGATCAATGGCTGGATGTCAGTTTTGGCAAATACACCGCATCGTGCCGCGATTGGATAAATGGTATCGTAATTTTTTGCGTATTCATTTAAACCGGAGGCATCTGTCTGTAATAAAGTAGCCATCTGGTCGATAAATGATCCTGTACCGCCGGCACAGACACCATTCATACGCTGGTCGATTCCATTTGTAAAATAAATGATCTTTGCGTCTTCCCCACCTAATTCAATTGCTACGTCGCACTGTGGAGCGTAATCCTGAAGGGCCTCAGATACGCATACAACTTCCTGACAGAATGGAATATGAAGATATTCAGAAATGGCCATACCGCCGGAACCTGTTACCGTCGGCATAATCTCCACATCTCCACCTAATTTCGCACGTGCGTCACGAAGTAACTGAGAAAGAGTACCAGGGATATTCGCAAAATGTCTCTTATAATCGGAAAATAAAATTTTGTGAGCTGCGTCAATGATAATTACTTTTACTGTGGTTGATCCAATATCAATACCTAAACGTGTTTTCATGTTAATACCTCATTTTTTAATAAAAAATAAAATGTTTTACTTTGAAAATCTAAAAAATCGAAAAGTAGACCATTATTGCTATTATATAAGAAGAAATTCTAAAAAACAAGATACAGATTTTATTAATTCATTTGTATTTATTGGTTATTCTGTTATTTGACAAATATACCTAACAATTTTATAATTGTGTTGATAATCGGATTATTCTGTCAAAAGGGAGGAAAGGTCATGCTACGAATTTTTCGTACGATACATCGTAACGTAGAAGAAATCGATACAATTGAAGACGGATGCTGGATTGCGCTTACAGACCCGACTGCCCGCGAGCTTTTTACCGTAACAAGTGAACTTGGAATCGAAGTTGATGCACTTCGTGCACCGCTCGATGAAGAAGAACGAGCTCGAATTGAAGTGGAAGATCATTATACTTCCATGATTTTTGACATTCCGACAACGGAAGAGAGAAATGACAAAGAGTATTACATCACAATCCCGGTCGGTATCTTTATAACGAAGGAACACATCGTAACCGTATGCTTAGAGGATACGCCAATCTTAGAAGCCTTTATGGACGGACGAGTAAGAAACTGCTGGACAAATCGCAGGACGAGATTTATGCTTCAGATTCTTAACCGAACTGTTAATGTATACTTACAGTACCTTCGTATGATTGATAAGAAAAGTGATGAATTTGCTGAAAAGATGCATGAGACAACAGAGAACCAGGCTTTAATCGACATGCTTGAACTTGAAAAGTCTCTCGTATATATTTCCACTTCCCTAAGGTCCAACGATATTGTGTTGGAACGATTAAAAAAAGTAAGTACCTTTAAGTTTTTCCAGGAAGATGAGGAGCTTTTGGAGGATGTGCTGATCGACCACCGACAGGCTCTTGAGATGGCAGATATTTATGACAGTGTCTTAAGTGGAACCATGGATGCTTACGCATCGGTCATTTCCAACAATATGAACATCGTCATGAAAGTACTCACCATCATTTCCATTGTTATGGCGGTGCCTACCTTAATTGCCAGTGCCTGGGGAATGAACGTCCCGGTACCACTTGCGTACCACCCACAGGGCTTTTTGCTCCTGTGTATTATTTCAGTAGTACTAAGCGCTTTATGTCTCTTTGTCCTCAATAAATTTGACATGTTATAAAGCGTTAGGAGGAAAGTATGAATTTTTTGGATAAACTGGAACAGAAATTTGGAAGATTTGCGATTCGCAATCTGGCTTTATATCTTTGCTTTTGCTATGTGGCAGGAGCAGTGATCGATCTTGTTGCGCCGGGGTTATATGATACATATCTTGCGATGAATCCATATATGATCCTACACGGACAGGTGTGGAGAATTTTTACGTTCTTATTAGCTCCACTGGTCAATATGCGGTCAGTAATCGGCATCCTCTTCATATTTTTTGTGATTTCCCTCTATTATAATATATGTCTCACATTGCAGAGAATCTGGGGGGACTTCCGATTTAATATGTATATGCTGACAGGCATGGTCGGAACGATTCTTTCGTCTTTCATTCTTTATTTTGTGACAGGTTCTCCATATATTACTATGGACAGCTACTATATTCAGTTAGCGTTGTTTTTGGCATTTGCATCGCTGTTTCCGAATCAGGAGCTGTTATTATATGGAATTCTTCCAATAAAGATGAAATGGCTTGCCTACATTGACGTAGCATTTTTAGCAGTGAATTTTGTGACTGCAGGCAATCATATTTTTGGATGGTGTGTGAGAGTTTCCATTATTGTTGCCATTTTAAACTTCCTGATTTATTTCTTTGCAGGAAGAAGTGGACGTAAATATCGCCCAAGCGAGATCAATCGCAAAAGAAAATTTAAAAAACGCGTACAACCGCCAAAAAGTGGTGCCAGACATAGATGTGCGGTTTGTAATAGAACTGAGCTTGACGATCCAACTTTAGAATTTCGTTACTGCTCAAAATGTGAGGGGAATTATGAGTATTGCCAGGACCATTTATTTACCCACACACACGTAAAATAAGGCACATAAAAATCTAGTATTTTTAAGAGGAGAAAAACTTATGCTTAAAAAAAGAACCAAAATCGTATGTACAATGGGACCTAGTACAGACAATCCGGAAGTTTTAAAAGAACTTATGAGATCTGGTATGGACGTTGCTCGTCTTAATTTCTCTCATGGTTCTCACGAAGAACAGTTAGAAAGAATTAACAAAATCAAAGCTTGCCGTGAAGAATTAGGTCTTTATACAGCAATCCTTTTAGATACAAAAGGACCTGAAATCCGTACAGGTGTATTTGCAGATGGTAAAGTTGAAGTAGTAGCAGGACAGGAATTTACTTTAACAACAGATGATATCGAAGGTACAGCTGAACGTGTAAGTATCACTTATGATGAACTTCCACAGGACGTTACTGTTGGAAACAGCATCTTAGTAGATGATGGTCTTATTGAATTAAAAGTTAAATCCACAACAGACACAGATATCGTTTGTGAAGTAGTAAATGGTGGTGTAATCGGCAGCCGTAAAGGTATCAACGTACCTAACGTAAAAGTTAACCTTCCAGGTATCACAGACAAAGATAAAGAGGACATTATCTTTGGTCTTGAAAATGGTATCGACTTCATCGCTGCTTCCTTCATCCGTGATGCTGATGCAGTTCGTGAAATCAGATTCTTATGTAACATGTTCGGTGGTGGAAGAAGAATCGGCATCATTCCTAAAATCGAAAACATGGAAGGTGTTGAAAACTTAGATGAAATCCTTTCTGTATCCGATGGTTTAATGGTTGCTCGTGGTGACTTAGGTGTTGAAATCCCAGCTGAAGATGTACCATACATCCAGAACCAGATCATCAAAAAATGTAACGCAGCATTCAAACCAGTTATCACAGCTACTCAGATGTTAGACTCTATGCAGCGTAACCCACGTCCAACTCGTGCAGAAGTAACAGACGTATCCAACGCTATTAAAGAAGGTACAGATGCTATCATGTTATCTGGTGAAACAGCTGCAGGTAAATACCCAATCGAATCCGTTAAGATGATGGCTAAGATTGCTGAATCCACAGAACTTCACCTTGCTGACAAACCTAAGACATTCCGTCAGAAATATGTTGACAAATCTACATCTGCAGCAGTTGCTTACGCAGCAGTAGAAACATCCTGCAACATCAATGCTAAATGCATCGTTGCATCTTCTGTTTCCGGTTTTACAGCTCGTATCGTATCTAACTTCAGACCTAACGCATTAATCGCTGGTCTTTCTCCAAAAGAAGACGTATTAAGAAGAATGCAGTTATTCTGGGGTGTACAGCCAGTGAAATCCTACAAAGTATCTTCTACTGATGAAATTTTCGAATCCGCAATTCGTATCATCTCCGAAGAAGGTATTGTTCGCACAGGCGATCGTGTAATCTTGACAGGTGGTGGCCCAGCTGACAAACGTGGCAAGGGTGTAACAAGCTTACTTAAGGTTGCAGAAATTCAGTAATTTATTGTATAATTGAATTAGTGATTTTAGAAATACGCAGGCGTAATCTAGATTACGCCTGCGATTTTTTGATGGTATAGGAAATTTCGTTTCCATACCATCAAAACGCTCCGCGTGGATGCGACCCATGCGGAGCGGAAAATGCACTTGCGTGCCCACATGGGCGCGCAAAGAGTCGCAAAAGTGACTCTTTGATTTTATGCCATAAAATATACATTTTGGGAGTATTACGATGACATTTGCAGACAATCTCTACGTAGGTGAGAGTATTAAGCATAAATCCGAACGTATTCTTTCAAGAATGGAACAAAATAAATTTTTGATGGAAGTATTTTGTATAACGAAGGCGTCAAATCCAAATAATCTGTATGATATTTATAATTATCTGGAATTTAAGCAGCCTTACTATAAAGACAAACCGATACACATTTTAGGCATTGCCGGTTCGAAGCAGGAAGCGATGGAATTAGTAGCATCCATGCTTATATCAGAAGGGGTGGTGAGCTGATGGCAGTATTATTAACCATTTTGCTGACGATCCTTAAGGTGATTGGTATTATCCTACTTGCTGTGATTGGATTGATCTTATTGATTCTTGCAATCGTTTTATTTGTTCCCGTAAGATATGAAGTTTCGGGTGAATTTGAACAAAACAAGGGTGGAGAAGCAGGCATATCCTGGTTAGGACCACTTATCCGCGTAAGAGGTGGATATTATTTCGGTAATGAGCTCTTTTACTGGGCGAAGGTTTTTGGATTGCTTGTATACAGCAGTGGCGATGAGAAAACCATTTTCACCAGATTTAGTGACTGGAAGGAAAAAAGAGCGAAGAAGAAGGTTGCAAAGGCGAAGGAGTCAGAGCAGAAGCAGGAGCCTTCGGATGAAGTAGAAACAAAACCGGTGGAAAAATCGAAAAAAGAAACGAAGCCGGCTATAATAGAAGAACAAAAAGATAATCAAAAGAAAGAACAAACGGATACAAGTCAATTTTCAAGTTATGCGCAGCGAGTAGAAAATGACAACAATATTAGTGATTACAATCCTCCTGGGAATCCTGCAGAAGAAATTACAGGAGAAGAAGCAGGAAAGCCAGACGAAGGAGCCGGGACATCCGGACAACCAGATGCAGGAGATGGACCAGCAGAAAAACTTAGAAAATTAATAAAGAAGGCTCAAGCATTTGCCTATGAAGCGAAGAATAAAACGGATGCGTTTTATGAGAAAGTAGAAGATGGTATGGACAAGGTTGAGCGAATTGAAAAATTCTACTACGAGAATGAATCCCAGCACACGGTGCAGAAGTTGGTAAAACTGATTAAGCGAACCATTGCTTATGTGATGCCGACAAAAGGTGACGGATACATTTGCTACGGATGGTGGGACCCTGCAACGACTGGTAAGATTTACGGGATTTGCTGTGCGTTAGGGCTCGTTGTCGGAAGACAGATTGAGATCATTCCGGATTTCTCGCGAGCGACATTTCATTGTAAGCTTGATGTGAAAGGGCGAATTCGCGCATTCTATTTTGTGCGCACTGGTCTTGTGATCATTTTAGATAAAAAAATCAGACATGTATATAAAAAAGGAAAGAAGGTAATCGGACATGAGTAATAAAGATTTTGGTTCAGCAGTATCCTCACTTTTTAACTGTATGGACGCATTTTTCTCCAGCAAAACGGTGGTAGGAGAACCAATTAAAGTAGATGAAGGCACAACAATCGTTCCATTAGTGGATGTATCCTTTGGTATGGGTGCAGGTGAAATG
>JAZUED010000051.1:0-6913 GCA_045640005.1 Candidatus Fimousia sp. | reverse complement strand
TGTTAATAATTTAAGTTTGATTAAAATATCAAATTAAAATGAGTTTCAAATAATAGTACGTAAAAATTTTAGTCTGATTTAAGTAATCTTACCAAGGAATAGCCTGGAATAAGAATGCAGCTACTAAACCACCGATGATAGGTCCAACGATAGGAACGATAGCGTAACCGAAGTCAGAATCGCCTTTACCTTCGATTGGTAATACAGCATGGGCTAAACGAGGACCAAAGTCACGTGCTGGGTTGATAGCGTAACCTGTTAATCCACCTAAGGACATACCGATGGATACGATTAAACCGAATACGTATAAGTTTCCGATACCGCCTGCGGAGTCAACATTGCCAAATCCTAAGATAGCGAATACGAGTACGAATGTACCAACTGCTTCGGATAAGATGTTAAGAGGTAAGTTACGTACGGAAGGTCCTGTACAGAATACACCACGCATAGCGCCTGGATCATCTTTAGTTGCTTTGAACTGGTCTAAGAATAAGATGTAGAGGAAGATACCACCACAGAAAGCACCAGCAACCTGAGCTACGATATAACCAGGAACCATTGCCCAGCTAAATCTTCCGATAGCTGCTAAAGCGATTGTTAAAGCTGGGTTGAAGGAAGCACCAGAAGCTGCTCCAAAGATACAAGCTGGAATAAGTACAGCAAGACCCCATGCAAATGTGATCTGGATAGAACCAGCACCCTGCATTCCGGATTTGTTGAGGGATACGTTACAGCAAACGCCGTCCCCGAGTAAGATAAGCATAAAAGTTCCAATAAATTCTGCAATATAAGGTAACATGATAACTCTCCTTTCCGATATTTAGTTTTTTAGTTTTTTGTTACATTGTTCCTTACCCAAAATATGGTTTTTTACTGTCGGATCTTTTTGTCAGAAGATAAGTTGTCTTTTCTTATTTCGTTCTACAGACAATTAGGGGGATTCTCCGGATAAAAAAATGCTCAATGTAAAAAACAGATATTTTGTTTCCAATACGTCTTTAGTATATCACTGCATAGTCAATATGTCTATAAAAGTTTAAATATTGACAATGATATTCGTGAATATATACAAATGCAACAAAAAACATTGAGTAATATGTACTAAAAATGTTAGATGATTTATTATTAAACTATAAGAATAGCACAAAATGTGACAAAATTATAACGAAGTGTATGTGCCCGAGCGAAATTCGAAGAATTTTCTCGGATATTAAAAAAACCTGTCGGCATAACCGACAGGTTTTTGATGTCTAACGACGTTTTTTTCTTTTCTTAGAACCGCTTTTCTTTTTGCTTCCAGCCTGACGTTTTTTAGTGGATGGATTTAATGCTTTGTTCTTTGTCTGTCCTTTGCTAGTGGACTGCATAGATTTTACATTCTTACCATTCTTCATATCAGGACGTTCATAGTCTTCATTTAAAGAAGAGCTTGCCTTGTTACCAAGCTTCTGGAAGAAACCTTTCTTTTCTGGTTCCGGTGGAGCTACATTACGAGTATTCTTGATACCCATGATATAGATACCACTGATCTGAGCTTTCACTTCAGTCTTAACTGGGATTTCATCGTAAATCTGCTCATCACATAATAAAGATACGATCTGAGGTCCGATTTTTGCTTTAACGACTGCAGCTTTCATACGCTGGTTACGCTTTGGAATCTGTTCCATAACCGCTTTTGGGAAGCCTGCGTCTTTCATTGCCATACGCTTTTTGTCAATAACAAGCATGGATACAACCTGCATGTTGTCAAGAAGCTGCTGGCGTGCATCCTGCTGTTTCTTCTGCTGTTTGTCTCCGAATCTGTAAAGGAAGAATAATACAGCAGCACCTACAGCGAGGACAAGAAGAGCAATGATCCATGGATTCATATGCATGATCTGATTACCTCCTGCAATACATAATGTTATATTTGTTCATATAATGTGTAGATGCAATTTTTACATCAAATAACAGTATATCATTAAAATGAAAAGAATGAAACAAAAATTTTATAATTCTTTATTTGTATCAATGATCCACTGACGGATTGTAGCACCAACATGTTTTCGTTCTGCGCGTGGGAGAGATGCGATATCAATTGGTTCTCCAAATGTGATGTGAACCGTTGCTGGACGAAGAATAAATTTTTTGTGATTTTCCATCATATCGGCAGTGCCCTTAATAGCAACAGGAACAACCGGAGCTTTGGCAGTTACTGCGATACGAAGGCTTCCTTCCTTAAATTCAGCAGGTTCATCACCCTGACCTCTTGTTCCTTCTGGGAAGATGGCCATGGAATGACCGCCCTTTACGGTTTTTGCTGCTGATTTAATGACTTCCATACCCTGACGTACGTCATCTCGATCAAGGAATTCACTGTTTACAAAGCTCATATATCTCCATAGTAAAGGAACTTTCTTTAAAGAATCCTTTGCAACAAAGCCACAGCCGTGAACGGTATTACAGAATAATACCGGAATGTCACAGAAACTGCTGTGATTTGCTACATATAATACTGCCTGATCAGTTGGGATATTCTCACGTCCGTGAACAATAATTTCTGAACCGGACAGTCTTAATGCTTTTTCAAATATCTTCTGAATTTTAGGATATGCACTTTCATATCGTTCATCACTTTTTCCTTCTGCATCCATCTTTGGATAAATGAAATAGTAACGGAACTGACCGAGAAGGAAAGCGATGAAGGAAATCATAACGGGAATAATTCTCATAAAAATTACCTTCCTTCCTGATTATCTGCCATAAATTTCAGACATTTCACGAAGACCTTTAACGAGACCTTCATGGAACTGTTCTTTATAATAACGATATGCCCAGTTTCCATCAGCTACGCCGGGAACGTTCATACGACGGTCAGAACCATCTTCGAAAATGTCCTGAATTGGGATGATTGCCATGCGGGAAACGGAAGATAATGCACAGCGGATCATATCCCAGCTGATATGACTGCCGTCAGTACTTAAGTAACGACGAATCTTATCTTTGGATTTTTCGGAAGCACTGTGATACCAGCCTGAACTTGTATCATTGTCATGAGTTCCTGTATAGCAAATGCTGTTTCTTGGATAATTGTATGGAAGAAAATCGTTGTCGTTGATATTTTCAAATGCAAACTGTAAGATCTTCATTCCAGGAAGATTAAATTCATCACGTAATTCATGAACAGAAGGAGTGATGTCACCTAAATCTTCTGCGATGATTGGAAGGTCATCGCCTAACTGTTCCATCATAACTTTGAAGAAGTCAGATTTTGGACCTGGCATCCATTTACCTTCTAGGGCTGTTTTGGCATCAGCAGGTACTTCCCAGTATTCATCTAAACCACGGAAGTGGTCAATACGAACATAATCATATTTTACAAGCTGAGCTTTGATTCGGCTCATCCACCAAGCATAGTTTTCTTTTTTGTGTGCAGTCCATTTGTAAACTGGGTTGCCCCATAACTGGCCTGTTTCGCTGAAATAATCTGGTGGAACTCCTGCGATACCGGTTGGATGTCCATCTTTATCTAATTTAAATAATTTTTTGTTCGCCCATACATCAGCACTGTTGTCAGCGGCAAAAATTGGAATATCACCGATGATGGAGATACCATTCTTGTTCGCATATTCTTTGAGTGCTTTCCACTGACGGAAGAACATAAACTGAATAAAGGACTGATATTTGATTTCTCTTTGTACAGTTTCTAATTTTAAATATGCTTTTTTCGCTGTTTTGTTGCCTTTTCTAATGGCTGGCTCCCAGTCATACCAAGGTTTGTCATCATGTTCTTTCATGATTGCCATGAATAAAGCATAGTCGTCTAACCATTCTTTTTCTTCTTTGCAGAAAGTGTTGAATTCTTTTACGAGTTCATCATCTTCATCAAGTGCAAGAAATGCATCTAAAGCTTTTTCGAGTAATGGTCTCTTATATTCTTTTACTTTTGCGTATTCAACATGTCCGTAGGAAAGGGAAGGGATAGCATCTAAATCTTCCTGAGTAAGTAATCCTGCTTCCTTTAATAAATCCGGACTGATTACGAGTGGCTGACCTGCGAAACTGGAAAATGACTGATAAGGTGAATTGCTTCCATTGACTGGTCCTAATGGAAGTACCTGCCACAGTTTCTGGCCGCTTGCCTTTAACATATCCACGAATTCATAAGCTTCCGGTCCTAAATCCCCGATTCCATATCGTCCTGGAAGGGAAGTTGGATGGAGCAGAAGGCCAGACATTCTTGGATAAACTTTTTTTGTGTTTGGCATCTGATTGTCCTCCGATAACATAATTGGATCCTAAAAAAATGACCCTATAATAACAACTTATTCTAACATAAAAAAGGGCTGCAAACAAGTGCAGCCCAATTGCGTTTCTTCTATACTATATGCATTATAATAACGAGTATAATTTAGTTATCACCATAACCATCTGGATTTGCGCTCTGCCATCTGTAGGAGTCAGCACACATATCTTCGATGTTCTTTTCTGCTACCCAGCCAAGCTCTACTTTTGCTTTTGTTGCGTCACAATAGCAGGTCGCGATATCGCCGGCACGACGTGGCTTAATTTCATAAGGTAATTTCTTGCCACATGCTTTTTCATAAGCATGAAGTACATCTAAAACGCTACTTCCATTACCTGTTCCTAAGTTGTAAATGTTAACGCCACAGCCAGGTTCTAATTTCTTTAATGCTTTTACATGGCCTTTTGCAAGATCTACTACATGGATATAATCACGTACACCAGTACCGTCGTGAGTTGGATAATCATCACCGAATACACCGAGGCATTCTAATTTGCCAACTGCAACTTTAGCGATATAAGGAACGAGGTTGTTTGGAATACCCTTTGGATCTTCACCGATAAGCCCGCTTTCGTGAGCTCCGATTGGATTGAAGTAACGAAGAAGTACTACATTCCATTCGTGATCAGCTACCCAGAAATCTGTAAGAATCTGTTCTAACATGCCTTTTGTCTGGCCGTATGGGTTTGTAATCTGACCTTTTGGACATTCTTCTGTAATTGGAACGAATGCAGGGTCACCATAAACTGTAGCAGAAGAACTGAAAATGATGTTCTTTACGTTATGTTTTCTCATAACATCGCAAAGGATTAAAGTTCCTGTGATATTGTTGTGGTAATATTCTAATGGTTTCTGTACAGATTCCCCAACTGCTTTTAAACCTGCAAAGTTGATTACGGAATCAATATCTTCTTTTTCAAATACTTCGTTTAATGCGTCTCTATCTAAAATGTCAACTTCATAAAATGCAATCTTTTTACCTGTAATCTGTTCTACGCGGTCGATTGCTTTTGCACTGGAGTTTACAAGGTTGTCAACTACTACAACGTCATAACCTGCTTCTAAAAGTTCTACACATGTATGGCTGCCGATATATCCAGCACCACCTGTTACTAAAATTGCCATAAAGGACCTCCTGATTTATATTTATTTATACTACTTGTTTTTTTCACGATGCTGTTATTATACCCCATTCTTTTCGTGGAATCTATAAGAAAATCATTTGCAAATATAGCAAAATGTGAGATAAGAGGGTGAATCAAAATGATGCTTGTGAATCATTTCGGTATTTACCAGAACAGATGCAGTGTTGACACATTTTTTAACATGAATTAGCAAGAATTCCCCTACTTCTAGGAGTGATTCATAGAGAACAGATAGAAGAAAAATTGGAATTGGAATGAACGAGTAAGGAGGGGATGAATTGCAAAACGCAAAAGAACACTTGTTCTGCTGTGAGATATATGGTATAATTCATAAGTGAAGTATCATATTTTGAGCAACAAAAACGAGCAACTGTTTTTTATGATTCATCTATCAGTTGCTCGAAATGTGATTCTTCGCCATTGTACCAATGTCGCGGATGAGTGGCCATTTTTATATGGGGATTGTATCTATTCCATCTGGCTAAAAAGCTGTCGTATTGGACTTGTGATAGATATCAGCTCACTTTTCTTAGGAATAACGACAGATTTTGGGCGCACTGAACCAGGCTTTTCACAAAAGTGAAATGCCACCAATGCCAATATAAAGGGAAACGATCGTTTAGCCACTAAAGGTTCTGCCTATCTGTTTCATTCCAGCACATCCACAGCAGGGGCAGATGGAATGATCGATGTTCCAGATCTGTTTTAAGATCTGGTCCATAGTCATGTTCTCATAACGACGTCTGAATCTCTGTTTTCCCTGAAGCCGAAAGATCAGTCTGAGGTTTTTCGATTTCATACGATTGTTCAAAAATCCGTAGTACCGTATCTTCTGAAAACCGTATGGAAGGACATGCATGAGAAATCTTCGGATGAATTCCGTGTTTTTCATGACGATCAGTCTTTTGTTACCGCCTGGTTTCAAGGCTCTTGCAGAAAAAGTGGTTTCTTCTTCTGTAACAGAGACGATGCGGCTGTTTGAGATGGCGATCTTATGGGTGTATCTGCCAAGATATTCGATGGCATTTCCAAATCCGTTAAAAGTCTTTTTGATGTAAGGACACCAGTCTTTCTGATAAAGAGAGTTTTTGAATTCTTTCCAGGAATAGCTGTTTCGGAGACCACTGCACGAATCCGAAAAGAACAGCCGGCCAGACTGATAAAAGGAATCCAGAAAGTGGAGATATTTTCCTTTGAATTTATCTCTCAGTACATGAACAGGGATAAAAAACTTGTCGGAAGATCTTCGTATCTTTTTATCGGAAGTAAGTCCGCCTCCGGAGATGATGCAATGCATGTGGACGTGGTAAGACAGATCCTGAGACCAAGTATGAAGGACCTGGATGATACCGGGTGTTGCCCCGAGATACTTCTTATCCGAAGAGAGTTCGAGAAGTGTTTCAGCGCAGCATCTGTGAAGAAGCCCGTAAAGGAGCTTCTGAAGTCGGAGGCCAAGCGGTCTTAGGAAGACAACTTAGTAATT
>JAZUED010000050.1:0-4287 GCA_045640005.1 Candidatus Fimousia sp. | reverse complement strand
GGTCCGATACCAAGCTGATTGATTTCATTTAATAAATCTTCTTCTAACTGAGCTACATATGGGATAGGAGAGTGTTCTTCTGTATTACGGCTTAATGCTTTTTTGGCAAGGAATGCACATTTTTCAAATGTACCACCCATGCCAACACCAACAACCATTGGTGGACATGCATTTGGGCCTGCGTCTTTTACCGCCTGTAATACGGATGCTTTTACTCCATCTAATCCATCAGCCGGTTTTAACATAAACACACGGCTCATATTTTCACTACCAAATCCTTTTGGAGCTACTGTAATTGTAATCTGATCACCAGGAACAATATCATAGTGAATAACAGCAGGAGTATTATCTTTTGTATTTACACGGTCAATTGGATCTCTGACAACGGATTTTCTTAAATATCCTTCTACATATCCCTGACGTACCCCTTCATTGATTGCATCAGTAATGCCCATGCCTTCTACATGTACTTCCTGACCAATAGAGAAGAATACAACGGCCATTCCTGTATCCTGACAAATAGGAATACTCTCTGTTCTGGCAATTTCCATATTCTCTTCTAACTGATTTAAAATTTTAACACCTAAAGCGCCTGTTTCTGTCTCCTTAGCATGAGCTAAATTTCTTTTCATATCAGGAGATAATTCCAGATTTGCTTCGATACACATTTCTTTGATATTTTTGATAATATCATTCGCATTTACTGTTCTCAATTTTATTCCTCTTCAATCTTATCAGCATTTTCTTCTTCATCGCTTTTAATAACTTTTGCGATGCTTGCAACAAGTTCTCCATCCTTGACATTCATAACCTTTACACCGGATGCATTACGTCCAAGTAAGGAAATGTCTCTGACACCGGTACGGATTACGATTCCCGCTGTAGTGATCAGTAAAATCTCATCATCATCTGTTACTGTTTTAGCGCCGACAATCTTACCGGTCTTTTCTAAAAGCTTGTAACAGCGAACACCCTTACCTCCACGGTTCTGGATTTTGAATTCATCCATACGTGTTCTCTTGCCTAAACCTTTTTCAGTAACAAGAATCATATCTTCTTCTTTGTTATCATCAGTAAGCATTGCAACAACTTCATCGCCATCATTTAAATTGATACCAATTACACCCATGGAAACTCGTCCGGTCTTACGAACATCATCTTCTTTAAATCGGATGCACTGACCATCTTTTGTTACTAAGAAGATGTTAGTGCTTTCCTGCATAATTTTTACTTCGATGAGTTCATCGCCTTCATGAAGGGAAATTGCACATAAGCCTTTCTTACGAATATTTTTATATTCAGAAATGTTCGTTCTCTTAATAATTCCTTCTCGGGTTGCCATTAAGATGACACCTTCACCAGTATAGCTTTCTTCCGTAATGACAGCAGAAATGCGTTCTTCTGGTTCTAATTCAAGAAGATTTACAATTGCAGTTCCTCTTGCTGTACGGGATGCTTCTGGAATTTCATACCCTTTCAATCCAAATACTTTACCTTTATTCGTAAAGAACATGACATAGTTATGTGTCGATGTCATAAACATTCTTTCGATATAGTCATTTTCAATTGTCTGCATACCTTTGATACCCTTGCCGCCACGGTTCTGTGCTTTAAAGTTATCTTCGGTCATACGCTTAATATAGCCAAGCTTAGACATTGTGATGATTGTATTCTGTTTTGGAATCATATCTTCCATGGAAATATCATCTACATCAATGCCAATAGAAGTACGTCTCTCATCACCAAATTTATCACGGATTAAAATGATTTCGTCTTTGATTACGCCTAATAATACACGTTCATCTGCAAGAATTGCTTTTAATCCTTCGATTTTTGCCATTAACTCTTTGTATTCTTTTTCTAATTTTTCACGTTCCAAACCATTTAACGCACGAAGACGCATGTCAACAATTGCCTGAGCCTGAACTTCAGTCAGTCCGAAACGATTCATTAATTCCGCTTTTGCAGCTGGAATACTTGGTTCTTCACGGATAATCTTGATTACTTCATCGATATGATCCTGAGCAATTAATAAACCTTCTAAGATATGAGCTCTTTCCTGAGCTTTATTTAATTCATAGATGGTTCTTCTTGTAACTACTTCTTTCTGATGATCTAAGTAGTAAGTAAGCATCTCATAAAGATTCATAATCTTTGGCTGTCCATCATGAAGTGCTAACATGATCACGCCAAATGTATCCTGAAGCTGTGTATGTTTATAAAGCTGATTTAAAATAACATTTGCATTCGCATCACGACGAAGCTCGATTACGATACGCATACCGGAACGGTCAGATTCATCGCGAAGGTCTGTAATGCCATCTACTTTTTTATCTTTTACTAATTCTGCAATTTTTTCAATTAATTTTGCCTTATTAACCATGTATGGGATTTCAGAAACAATAATTCTCTGTTTTCCATTGGCCATTGGTTCAATATCTGTAATTGCACGAACCTTAATCTTTCCACGACCGGTACGATAAGCAGAATCAATACCACGTCTGCCTAGAATAGTTGCACCTGTTGGAAAATCCGGTCCTTTGATGATTTCAACTAATTCATCAATTTCTGTTTCTCTGTTTTCTTCCACCTGATTATCAATGATCTTTACAACACCATTGATGATTTCTTTTAAGTTGTGTGGTGGAATGTTCGTTGCCATACCAACTGCAATACCCTGAGTACCATTCACAAGTAAGTTTGGGTAACGGGATGGAAGAACAGAAGGTTCACTTTCTGTCTCATCAAAGTTTGGTACAAAGTCAACGGTATTTTTATTGATATCCGCAAGCATCTCCATGGAGATTTTACTTAAACGGGCTTCTGTATATCGCATAGCCGCTGCGCCATCCCCATCGACGGAACCAAAGTTTCCATGTCCGTCAACTAATGGATAACGAGTAGACCATTCCTGTGCTAAATTAACTAATGCTCCATAGATGGAACTGTCACCATGAGGATGATATTTACCCATGGTATCACCGACGATACGGGCACACTTTCTATGTGGTTTGTCCGGACCGTTGTTCAGTTCAATCATAGCATGTAAGATTCTTCGCTGAACTGGTTTTAAACCATCTCTTACATCTGGTAAAGCTCGGGAAGCGATAACACTCATGGCATAATCAATATATGAATTTTCCATGGTCTTCTTAAGATCAATCTCCTGAACTTTATCAAAGATATGACTTTCTTCCATGTTTTACATCCTCCATTAAATATCTAAGTTCTTAACGTACTTAGCATTGGCTTCAATAAACTTTCTTCTTGGTTCAACCTGATCACCCATAAGTGTGTTAAATGTCAGGTCAACCTCAGATTCCATCTCTTCATCAATATTGACACGGAGAAGGATTCGTGTTTCCGGATCCATTGTTGTATCCCAGAGCTGTTCTGCATCCATCTCTCCAAGACCTTTGTAACGCTGAATCTTATTATTCTGGTCTCTTCCGACCTCATCTAAAATACCTGCAAGCTCTTCATCACTGTATGCATACCAGATTTTACGATTCTTTTCTAAACGATAAAGTGGTGGCTGAGCAAGATATACATGCCCTTCCTTAATCAGTTCCGGCATAAAACGATAGAAGAACGTAAGAAGAAGTGTTGCGATATGAGCACCATCTACGTCGGCATCGGTCATGATAATAATTTTGTGGTAACGAAGCTTTGCAAGATCAAAGTCTTCACGAACACCGGTACCAAATGCAGTGATCATCGCCTTAATTTCTTCATTTGCCAAAATTCTTTCATCACGGGCTTTTTCTACATTCAGGATTTTGCCTCGAAGTGGAAGAATTGCCTGCGTTGCACGAGAACGTGCAGTCTTTGCGGAGCCTCCCGCGGAGTCCCCTTCTACAATATAGATTTCACATTCTTCCGGATTTTTAGAAGAACAATCTGCTAATTTACCAGGAAGAGAAGCAGTTTCAAGCGCTGTCTTTCTTCTTGTTAAATCTCTTGCTTTTCTTGCAGCATCCCTTGCACGCTGTGCAAGCACTGCTTTATCACATATTGCTCTGGCAACAGATGGATTCTGTTCTAAGAAGTTTCTTAACTGTTCACTCACAATGCTGTCAACAGCACCTCTCGCTTCACTGTTACCTAATTTCTGTTTTGTCTGGCCTTCAAACTGTGGTTCGGAAATCTTAATACTGATAATACCAACGAGACCTTCTCGGATATCCTCACCTGAGAGATTCGGTTCGTTGTCTCTTAATAATTTCTTGCCCCTTGCATAGTCGTTAAATGTCTTTGTCAATGCATTCTTAAAGCCTGCAAGGTGGG
>JAZUED010000049.1:0-1670 GCA_045640005.1 Candidatus Fimousia sp. | reverse complement strand
GTAATCCGTGCTACACTTGAATCTCTTGCATACCAGGTATACGATGTATTACACGCTATGGAAGCTGATTCCGGAATCAAACTTGGCGCTCTTAAAGTTGACGGTGGCGCTTCCGCTAACAACTTCTTAATGCAGTTCCAGTCTGACATCCTTAACGCTGACGTTGCTAGACCTAAATGTGTTGAAACAACAGCTATGGGTGCTGCTTACTTAGCAGGTCTTGCTGTTGGATACTGGACAAGCAAAGAAGACGTTATCGCTAACTGGGAAATCGACAGAGTATTCAAAGCTAACATGGCTGAATCCTTCCGTCAGGATAAACTCGCTGGATGGAATAAAGCTGTTAAATGCTCTTTCGGATGGGCTAAATAATTTAAAAATTAATCTATCCTATATAATAATATATACTCAATGGAGTTGGGGCTTCGCATTTTGCGAAGCCCCTTCTTCTTTTTACACTTATTTTAATCATCAAATTATTTTATCTACAGAATAATATTCATCCATGCATAAAAATATTCAATTTTAAACCATCTTCTATTGACTGTATTACAAAAGCTTTATATAATAAACAAGTCAGTGTTTTTCACAGACAAACATTTGTGTTTTACACAAGAAATTGAATAGAGAAGGAGATTAGTAACAATGAATATGGAACAGCTTAGCAGCATTGTAGCAACAATCGATGACTTTGTATGGGGTCCGGTTATGCTTATTCTTTTAGTCGGAACAGGTATTTATTTAACTGTACGATTAAAATTCTTACCACAGAGAAACTTATATTACGCATTACACAGCGTACTTAGTAAAGAAGCACGTACTACAAAACGTGGTGACGGGGATGTATCTCCATTTGCCGCTCTTATGACAGCACTTGCAGCAACCATCGGTACCGGTAATATCGTAGGTGTTGCAACCGCTATGTTTGCAGGTGGTCCTGGTGCTTTAGTATGGATGTGGATTTCCGCATTCTTCGGTTTAACATCTAAATTTGCAGAATGTATGCTTGCCATCAAATATCGTGAAGTAAACGAACAGGGCGAAATGTCTGGTGGTCCAATGTATACTATGAAAAACGGATTAAAGAATAAGACTTTTGGAAAAACTTTAGGTTTTCTGTTTGCCCTCTTTACCGTAATCGCATCCTTTGGTATCGGTAACATGACTCAGGCAAACTCCATTTCCGGTTCTATCCAGCAGACCTTTGGGGTTTCTAGAACTATGATCGGTATCGTTCTTACAATCTTAACATTAGTAATTGTATTAGGCGGTATCAGTGCTATTTCCAGAATTTCTTCCGTAGTTGTACCTGCAATGGCAGTATTCTACGTAATCTGTGCAGTTATCGTTATCATCGGTAATATTGCAAATATTCCTCACGGTCTTTACTTAATCCTTACAATGGCATTCAATCCAAAAGCTGTTGGCGGTGGTGTTATGGGTGTCATCACAGTAACGGTTATGAATTCCATTCGTTTTGGTGTAGCTCGAGGCGTATTCTCTAACGAAGCTGGTCTTGGTTCTGCTGCGATCACAGCTGCAGCTGCTACAACAGATGACCCAGTTCGTCAGGCATATATCAACGAAACAGGAACTTTCTTCGATACAATCGTTATCTGTACATTAACAGGTGTAACAATCGCTGCATCCGGTGTACTTGGAACATGTGG
>JAZUED010000048.1:0-6639 GCA_045640005.1 Candidatus Fimousia sp. | reverse complement strand
AAGAAGTAAAAGAAATAGCCAAGTCGGGTCAGTATAAGGTTCTTCCAGTAAGCTGCGAGCTGCTGTCGGACTTTTGTACACCTATTGAGGCATTAAGAAAATTAAAGAATGTATCAACTCACTGCTATATGCTTGAGTCTGTGGCTGATAAAGAAAAATGGGGAAGATATACCTTCCTTGGATACGATCCAAAACAGGAAATCACCTGTAAAGATGGAGTGGTTACAATCAATAACGGCACACCATTTCGATTTGAAACAAAAACGCCGGAAGATTACATCAGACAGGTGCTTGATTCCTATAAGAGTCCCAAAATCGAAGGACTTCCAAGCTTTACCGGCGGCTTAGTAGGATACTTTTCCTACGACTATTTAAAATATATGGAACCTACTCTTAAGCTGGATGCAAAAGACGAAGAAGGATTCAACGATTTTGATTTGATGATGTTTGACAAGGTAATCGCATTTGACAACTACAAGAAAGAAATCATCTTAATTGCAAACATCCGAACCGACAACTTAAAAATTAATTACGAAAAAGCGAAATTAGAGCTTAACACCATGGTAACTCTTATCAAAGAAGGGAAAGAAAAGATTGATAAACCATTAAAAATCGAAACAGAGTTTGAACCACTCTTTAATAAAGAAGAATTTTGTTCCATGGTGCAGAAAGCAAAAGATTATATCTATGAAGGAGACATCTTCCAGGTGGTGCTGTCTAATCGAATGGCAGCAAAGGTAAGTGGAAGCTTGCTTGATACGTACCGTGTGCTTCGTGTGATTAATCCATCCCCTTACATGTTCTATTTCAGCAGTGACGACATCGAAATCGCAGGTGCATCACCGGAAACACTTGTTAAGTTAACGGATGACACCTTATACACCTATCCACTTGCCGGAACAAGACCAAGAGGAGCAACGGTAGAAGAAGACTTAAGGCTAGAAGAAGAACTGTTGAAAGATCCGAAGGAAATCGCAGAACATAACATGCTAGTGGATTTAGGACGAAATGACATCGGAAAAATCAGCAAATTTGGCACCGTAAACGTGGAAAAATATATGGCAATCGAGCGATATTCTCATGTAATGCATATCGGATCCACCGTAAAAGGAACGATTCGAGAGGATAAAAATGCATTAGATGCGGTAGGAGCGATCTTACCGGCAGGAACCTTATCCGGAGCACCAAAGATTCGAGCAGCCGAAATCATTAATGAATTAGAAGACAATAAACGAGGCATTTACGGCGGGGCGATTGGATATCTTGATTTTACCGGAAACTTAGATGTGTGTATCGCCATTCGAATTGCTTATAAGAAAAATGGCAGGGTGTTCATCAGATCCGGCGCAGGAATTGTGGCTGACAGCGTGCCGGAAACCGAATATATTGAAACATTAAACAAAGCAAAAGCCGTAGTCGAGGCGGTTAAACAGTCGGAAGGAGGAATTGACGCATGATTGTATTAATTGATAATTATGACAGCTTTTCCTACAACCTGTATCAGATGATTGGAAAGTTAAACCCAGATATTAAAGTCATTCGAAACGATGAAATGACCTGTGAAGACATTGAAAAGATGAAACCAACACATCTGATCTTATCACCGGGTCCGAAACGACCAGATGACGCAGGCATTTGCTTAGATGCAGTTAAGTTTTTTGAAGGAAAGCTTCCAATCTTAGGAGTATGTCTCGGACATCAGTCCATTTGCCAGGCCTATGGAGCGACCATCACCTATGCAAAGGAATTGATGCATGGCAAGCAGTCCACTCTTACATTAGAGGAAAATAACATCTTATTTGAAGGACTTATTAACCCAGTGAAAGTGGCAAGATATCATTCCCTGGCAGCCGATGAGAATACGATGCCGGAAGAACTTGAAGTACTTGCAAAAGCCGATGATGGCGAAATCATGGCAGTCAAGCATAGAGATTTTGAAACGTACGGATTACAGTTTCATCCGGAATCGGTGTTAACTCCACAGGGTGAAACAATGTTAGCAAACTTTTTAAAAATTAAAAAATAGATAAATAATTATTAGAACGACAACATAGATAAATTAAAAAAATCAGACAAACATTTTCAGGAGGATACAAACATGATCAAAGAAACATTAGCAAAAGTAGTAGGCGGAGAAGACTTAACATATGATGAAATGAGAGGCATCATGGATGAACTCATGACAGGAGAAGCAGATCAGCTTCAGGCAGCAGCATTTTTAACAGCACTTTCCCAGAAAGGTGAAACAATCGAAGAAATCACTGCAGCAGCAGACGGAATGAGAGCACATGGGGTGCATTTAAACCACGAAATGGACGTACTTGAAATCGTAGGAACAGGCGGTGATAAATCCAATTCCTTTAACATCTCTACAACATCTGCATTTGTAATTTCTGCAGCAGGTGTTAAGGTTGCAAAACATGGTAACCGTGCAGCATCCTCAAAATCCGGTGCAGCAGACTGTTTAGAAGCTTTAGGTGTTAACTTAATGGCTGACGAAGAAGTAAGCAAAAAGGCTTTAGATGAAGTCGGCATGTGCTTCTTATTTGCTCAGAAATATCACCCAGCAATGCGTTTTGTAGGCCCAATCCGTGGAGCGCTCGGCATCCGTACTGTATTTAACATCTTAGGACCTTTAACAAATCCAGCAAATGCGAACCGTCAGGTTTTAGGAGTATATAGCAAAGAATTGGTGGAACCAATGGCAAAAATCCTTGCAAATTTAGGTGTTCAGGATGCTATGGTTGTTTATGGTGAAGACGGACTGGATGAAATTTCTGCATCTGCTCCAACTTATGTTTGTGAAATCAGAAAAGACGGCGATTTCAGAACTTATGAAATCACACCAGAAACATTTGGCTTAGAAAGATGCACAAAGGCTGATCTTGTTGGTGGCACTGGCGAAGAAAATGCTCAGATCACACGTGACATCTTATCCGGAAAGGATAAAGGACCAAAACGTACTGCTGTTTTATTAAATGCTGGTGCAGCGATCTATCTTGCAAAAGACGGTATCTCTTTTGAAGATGGTATCAAAGAAGCTGCTGATATGATCGACAGCGGAAAAGCTTACGAACAGATTCAGAAATTCGTTGATGCAACTAATGCATAATTGAGGAAATAATCATGATTTTAGATAAAATTGCAGCAAAAACGAAAATTCGCGTGGAGGAGCAAAAAGCGAAGGTTTCTTTAGAAGAAATCAAAGCGAAAGCTTTAGCGATGGATGCCAACACTGGATATCCATTTTATCAGGCACTTGCTAAAAAGGAACTCTCCTACATTTGCGAAGTAAAAAAAGCATCCCCATCAAAGGGCATCATCGCAGAGCATTTTCCTTATTTAGAAATCGCAAAGGATTATGAAAAAGCAGGAGCATCCGCTATTTCCTGTCTCACTGAGCCTTACTGGTTCTTAGGAAGTGACGCATATTTAAAGGAAATCGCGGCAAATGTTTCCATCCCTGTGTTACGTAAGGACTTCGTGGTAGATGAGTATATGATTTATGAAGCTAAGGTGCTTGGTGCATCTGCAGTGCTTTTAATCTGTGCCATCTTAGAAGATGAAGTGTTAGAAGAATATATCAAAATTGCTAAAAGCCTTGGGCTGACACCATTAGTGGAAGCCCATGACGCAGCTGAAATTGAATCTGCAATTAAAGCAGGCGCAGAAGTAATCGGAGTAAATAACCGTGATCTTCGTGATTTCAGTGTTGACGTTAATAACAGCACAAGATACCGTGCACTGATTCCTAATGATGTATTATTCGTATCCGAAAGTGGAATCAAGACAAATGATGATATCAACGTATTAAAGGGCAACGGAACAAATGCAGTATTAATCGGTGAAACCTTAATGCGTGCCTCGGATAAAAAGAAGATGTTAGAAGACTTAAACGGGGGTCCGGTCTTATGAGTGAAAAGACAAAAATAAAGATTTGCGGCCTTTCAAGACCAGTCGATATCGATTATGTCAATGAAGCAAAACCAGATTTAATCGGATTTATTATCAACTTTCCAAAAAGCATCCGAAACATTGATCCGAAAAAGGCGAAGGAATTAAAAGCACTTTTAGATCCGGGGATTCAGGCTGTTGGCGTATTTGTCGATGAAAAGCCAGAAATCATCGCAAAGCTTGCCAATGAAAAGACCATTGATCTCATCCAGTTGCATGGAAAAGAGGACGAAGCATTTGTCCATCGATTAAGACAGCTGACGCATACGCCGATTATCAAAGCATTTAAAGGCGGTATGGTCACAGAAGAGGATCTAATCACATTTCCTGCCGATTATGTACTCATTGACAGTGGAAAAGGCAGCGGCAAAACATTTGACTGGAGTACGATTCCAAAATCACCGAAGCCTTGGTTTTTGGCTGGCGGAATTGGAATGGAAAACGTAGAAGAAGCAATTAAAACATTACATCCGGATGTCATCGATTTAAGCTCTTCTGTTGAGAGCGACGGCGTGAAGGATAAAGATAAAATATTAGAAATTGTAAGGAGAATTCGAAATGTCTAAAGGTAGATTTGGTGTCCATGGTGGACAGTACATCCCGGAAACTTTGATGAATGAAATCATCAACTTAGAAAAAGCATATGAATTTTATAAAAATGACCCGGAATTCAATGCAGAACTTGATCAGTTATTGAAAGAATATGCAGGTCGTCCATCCCTTTTATATTATGCGGAAAATATGTCTAAGGATCTTGGCGGTGCTAAGATTTACTTAAAACGTGAAGACTTAAACCATACAGGTGCTCATAAGATCAACAACGTGCTAGGACAGTGCTTACTGGCTAAGAAAATGGGCAAAACAAGAGTTATCGCTGAAACTGGTGCAGGCCAGCATGGTGTGGCTACAGCGACAGCAGCAGCTTTAATGGGACTGGAATGCGAGATTTTCATGGGCAAGGAAGATACAGACCGTCAGGCGTTAAATGTGTATCGTATGGAGCTTTTAGGGGCTAAGGTGCATGCAGTAACAACCGGTACCATGACTTTAAAGGATGCAGTAAATGATGCGATGCGTGAATGGACTAGCCGTGTAAATGATACGTTATATGTGTTAGGTTCTGTCATGGGTCCTCATCCTTTCCCAACCATCGTTCGTGATTTCCAGTCTGTAATCTCTAAAGAAGCGAGAGAGCAGATTTTAGACTTAGAAGGCAAGCTTCCAAAGGCTGTTATGGCCTGTGTTGGCGGCGGATCAAATGCTGCCGGAATGTTCTATAATTTCGTTGAGGATGAAAATGTTCGTCTTATCGGTTGCGAAGCTGCTGGTCATGGTATTCATACAGAAAAACATGCAGCTACTATCGCAAAAGGTACTTTAGGTATTTTCCACGGCATGAAATCTTATTTCTGTCAGGATGAATATGGTCAGATTGCACCGGTTTATTCTATTTCTGCTGGTCTTGACTATCCAGGTATTGGACCGGAGCATGCAAACTGGCATGATACAGGCCGTGCCGAATACGTGCCGGTAACAGACGAAGAAGCAGTAGCAGCATTTGAATACCTTGCAAGAACAGAAGGAATCATTTGCGCGATTGAAAGTGCACACGCAGTGGCTCATGCGCTTAAAGTAGCAAAAGAATACACACCAGAGGATTCCATCATCATCTGTCTTTCCGGACGTGGTGACAAGGACGTTGCAGCGATTGCAAGATACAGGGGGGTACAGATTTATGAGTAGAATTAAGAATGCATTTGATCATGGAAAAGCGTTCATCGCATTTATCACAGGCGGTGACCCAACAATCGAAAAAAGTGAAGAATTTATCTTAAATATGGTAGATGCAGGGGCAGATTTAATCGAAATTGGTGTACCATTTTCCGATCCGATTGCAGAAGGTGTAGTAATTCAGGATGCCAACTTACGTGCATTATCTAATGGCTGTACAACGGATGATTTATTCGAATTAGTAAGACGTGTGCGCACAAAAACTGACGTGCCAATCGTATTTTTATTATATTGTAACTCTGTTTTCAAATATGGCTATGACCGTTTCTGTGCAAAAGGGCAGGAAGTTGGTTTAGATGGTCTCATCATTCCGGATCTTCCTTTTGAAGAAAAGAATGAGCTTGCACCGATTGCGGCTTCTTATGATATGGATATCATTTCTCTGATTGCTCCAACTTCTGAAGACCGTATCAAAAAGATTGCAGCAGATTCTACTGGATTTGTCTATGTAGTTTCTTCCATGGGTGTAACAGGGGTTCGTTCTGAAATTAAGACAGACCTTGCTTCTATGCTTGAAAGCATCCGTGAAGCGACAGATAATCCGGCTGCGATTGGTTTTGGTATTTCTACACCGGAACAGGCGAAGAAAATGGCTGGCATTGCAGATGGTGCGATTGTTGGTTCTGCGATTGTTAAGATTATTGCGGAACATGGCGCTGATTCCACACCATACATCGTGGATTACGTAAAGAGCATGAAAGCAGCGGTGCTTGAAGCGTAAGATTTCGGCGTAGCCAGTGCGTGGCGCTGGCGTAGCATTTGTGGCTTTGTGGTATGAATCATAGAAAAAATGTATATTTGCAATGAATAATGAATGAAAAGACGCGGGAGATGTGATATAATAGGCACGTTGAATGCGTCTTTTTTGCATTCCGCTTTGGCGCAGCAAAAATG
>JAZUED010000047.1:0-4126 GCA_045640005.1 Candidatus Fimousia sp. | reverse complement strand
CCAATGGATGTAGAAGAAGCTTGTGTACAGATGGAATTAGTTGGACATAATTTCTTTGTATTCCGTAATGCAGAAACATTTGAAGTAAATGTTGTATATAAGAGAAAAGATGGAACCTTTGGTCTCATCGAACCAGAATTCTAGAAATTCAGATTAAAAAAGATAAAAAATATGCTTTATTAGGGCAACGCAATAGGCGTTGCCCTTTTTTCATGCATAAAAGCCATTTAATACTTGGAAATACTATATTCTTCATAAATATTTTATAATCCCATGGATTGACGCTAATTTTTATCAATGTTAGAATATACAAGTGAAACTGTACGCAGACCGCAAACATATTGATATAAATATATTAGAAACAGGAGAAATATTATGGGTTTATTTGATAAGATTTTTGGAACTCACAGTGACAAAGAAATCAAAAGAATCTCCAAGGTTGTAGATCGTATTGAAAGCTTAGAATCTAAGATGGAAGCATTATCTGATGATGATTTACGTCAGAATACGATCAATTTCAAAAACCGTTTAGAAAATGGTGAAACCTTAGATGATATCCTTCCGGAAGCATTTGCAACAGTAAGAGAAGCAGCAAAACGTACTTTAAATATGAGACATTACCGTGTACAGCTCATTGGTGGTATTATTCTTCACCAGGGACGTATCGCTGAAATGAAAACAGGGGAAGGTAAAACATTAGTTTCTACTTTACCAGCTTACTTAAATGCATTAACAGGTAAAGGTGTTCACATCGTAACAGTCAATGAATACTTAGCAAAACGAGATGCTGAGTGGATGGGCCAGATTCATACTTTCTTAGGACTTTCTGTTGGTGTTATTACAAATGATATGAACACACAGCAGCGTCAGGAGATGTATGACTGCGATATTACTTATGTAACAAACAATGAACTTGGATTTGATTACTTAAGAGATAACATGGTAAATGATAAGTCTCGTCTTGTTCAGAGAGAATTAAATTACGCCATCGTCGATGAAGTAGACTCTGTTCTCATCGATGAAGCGAGAACACCATTAATTATTTCCGGGCAGAGTGGTAAATCCACAGACCTTTACCGTATGTGTGACATGCTTGCACGTACAATGGAACGTGGTTCCTCCGATGGTGAAATCTCTAAGATTGATGCCCTCATGAATGAAGTGGTAGAAGAAGATGGAGATTTCCTTGTAAATGAAAAAGACAAGAATGTACTCTTAACTGCAGATGGTGTAGCTAAGATTGAAAAATTCTTTGGTATTGAAAACCTTGCAGATCCAGAACATTTGATGTTACAGCACAATATGATTCTTGCATTACGTGCTCATAACTTAATGTTTAAAGATAAGGATTATGTAGTAAAAGATAACGAAGTATTAATCGTAGATGAATTTACCGGACGTATTATGCCGGGCCGTCGTTATTCAGATGGTCTTCATCAGGCGATTGAAGCGAAGGAACATGTAAAGGTAAACAGAGAATCCAGAACTCTTGCAACGATTACATTCCAGAACTTCTTTAATAAATATGCGAAGAAAGCAGGTATGACAGGTACTGCTTTAACAGAAGAAAACGAATTCAGAGAAATCTATGGCATGGACGTTATTGTAATTCCAACGAATATGCCAGTTATTCGTAAAGACCATAACGATTCCATTTACAAAACAAGAAAAGAAAAATTAAATGCAGTTTGTGATGAAATCGAAAGAGCTCACAGCATTGGACAGCCAGTACTGGTTGGTACCATTACCATTGAAGCTTCTGAAGAATTAAGTTTGATGCTTAGAAGACGTGGTATTCCTCACAACGTATTAAATGCGAAATATCATGAACAGGAAGCGGAAATCGTATCCCATGCAGGTGAAATCGGATCTGTAACAATTGCGACTAACATGGCTGGTCGAGGAACCGATATTAAGCTTGCTGATGGTGTTCCAGAACTTGGTGGTCTTAAGATCATCGGTACAGAACGTCATGAATCCAGACGTATCGACAACCAGTTAAGAGGTCGTTCCGGTCGTCAGGGTGACCCAGGGGAATCCAAATTCTACTTATGCTTAGAAGATGATTTGATGCGTTTATTCGGTTCTGAACGAATGATTGCTGTATACAATACTTTAGGTATTCCTGAAGGAGAAGAAATTCAGCACAAAACAATTACAAATACAATTGAAAAAGCACAGAAGAAAATTGAAAATAACAACTTTGGTATTCGTAAAAACTTACTTGAATATGACCAGGTAAATAATGAACAGAGAGAAATCATTTACGCAGAACGTCGCCGTGTATTAGACGGAGAAGATATGAAAGACGTTATCCGCAAGATGATGACAGATACAGTTGCACGTCACGTAGAAGCATTATGCAGTGATGATATTCCAACAGAAGAATGGGATATCAAGGCATTAAACAGAGAACTTAAAAGAATCATTCCATTTGAAAAAATCGAACTTACAAAAGAAGATGAAAGAAGCGTGGCAGCATTTACCGAACGTTTACAGAATGAAACGTTAGATCTCTATGCGTTAAAAGAAGAAGAATTAGCAGAACACGACATCCGTGAAATTGAAAGAATCTTACTTCTTAATATCATTGACCGTAAATGGATGGATCACATTGATGATATGGATCAGTTACGTCAGGGAATCGGTCTTGCTGCATATGCACAGAGAGATCCACTTGTAGAATATCGTTTCCAGGGCTTTGATATGTTTGAAGCTATGACAAATGCCATTGGAGAAGAAATTACAACTGCATTATTCCACGTTCGTGTAGAAACTAAGGTAGAAAAGGATGAAGAGCCTGAAATGACTACCACAAACAAAGAAGAATCTACTAAGAAAGCTCCAAAGAAGAGAAAAGAAGCAAAAGTTGGACGTAATGCTCCTTGCCCATGTGGAAGTGGCAAGAAATATAAAAACTGTTGTGGAAGAGGGAAATAAAAGTGGTTGAATTAGATCAGTTTAAGTATAAAATTGGCACATATGAAGAACCACTTAGCGAGCTTTCCGGTTCCTTACTGCTTGAACAAAAGCAGGAGAGAATTGATCAGTTAGAAGCAGATATGGAAGCACCTGACTTCTGGGATGTCGTAAGTGCATCCCAGAATGTCATGAAAGAATTAAAACAGTTAAAAGATGTGGTAGAATCCTATCAGTCTCTTGCAAATGCCTATGATGATATTCTCACTATGATTGAGATGGGGTATGAGGAAGAAGATGCAGAACTCATTCCGGAAATCAAAGATATGATCGATACCTTTGAGGAAGCATTTGATGAACTTCGCATTGGCACGTTATTATCCGGTGAATACGACAGTGAGGATGCAATTCTTAGTTTAAATGCAGGAGCCGGCGGAACCGAATCCTGTGACTGGGTGAGCATGCTTTTTCGAATGTATTCGAAATGGGCAGAAAAAAAGGGTTACAAAACACAGATTTTAGATTATTTGGATGGAGATGTGGCAGGTATCAAATCGGTAACTATGCAGGTTTCCGGTGAAAATGCCTATGGATTTTTAAAATCTGAAAAGGGCATTCACAGACTGGTACGTATTTCTCCATTTAATGCAGCTGGTAAACGCCAGACCTCCTTTGCATCCTGTGATATCATGCCTGATATTCAGTCAGAGATTAATATTGAGATTGCAGATGATGATATTCGAATCGATACATACCGATCCTCCGGGGCCGGTGGACAGCATATCAATAAAACAGATTCTGCCATTCGAATTACCCATTTGCCAACCGGCACTGTCGTTCAGTGTCAGAATGAACGTTCTCAGAAGCAGAATAAAGACAAGGCGATGCAGATGTTAAAGGCAAAACTGTATATCTTAAAGGAAGAAGAGAGAGCAGCTGAACTTTCCGGTATTCGTGGTGAAGTCATGGATAATGGATGGGGAAGCCAGATTCGTTCTTATGTTCTTCAGCCATATACAATGGTAAAAGATCACAGAACGAGCGAAGAAAGTGGGAATCCTTCCGCGGTTCTTGATGGCGCACTCGATAACTTTATGAATGCGTATCTGAAGTGGATCCACTCCGCCAAGGATAAAACGAACGGTTAACGGAGGATCATCCGAATGGAACATGACGTACATCCCTCTATCTGGGAGGAGATTGCTTC
>JAZUED010000046.1:0-2851 GCA_045640005.1 Candidatus Fimousia sp. | reverse complement strand
TACAGGTGGTGTAGGATGTAGCTATTCCGTTATGCCAACTCATGATAAAGAGAGAAGCCTTTATCCATTCTGGCAGATTTCCGCAAAATGCTTCTATAATAAAATTCCAGAAGCATTCCGACTTGTAAAAGAAATCTTTTTCCATTCTGATTTTACAGATAAAGGCAGATTAAAAGAAATTATTGCAAAAGAACATACACAGATGAAGTCTGCATTTTCTGCAGGTGGCCATAAAACAGCAGCGAGCAGAGCGATTTCCTATGTTTCTCCATCAAACTTATATAAAGAATATATGGAGGGCGTTGAATATTACGAATTCTTAGATGATTTATTAAAGAACTTTGATGAAAAAGCAGATGATCTGATCAAGAAGCTTTACGAAGTGATGGAATATATCTTTGGTAAAGAACAGTTTATCTTCAGTGTGACCGATGATCAGGATATGAAAGCTGTATTTGAAGCTGAAATCAAAGACTTTATGGGATGCTTATATGATTCCAAAGACGTAGAGAGTGAATTAGAGAATATGAAACCAGTCGTTAAGAATGAAGGCTTTGCAACAGCCAGCCAGGTACAGTATGTGGCAACAGCAGGAAACTTTGTGGATGCAGGACTTTCTTATCATGCAGCCTTAAAGGTACTTAATGTTATGTTCTCTTATGACTATCTTTGGGAAAATGTTCGTGTCAAAGGTGGCGCTTATGGTTGTATGTGCAGCTTTGCAAAGAATGGAGACAGCTATTTTGTATCCTACCGTGATCCAAATCTTATGGAAACTTACGATATTTATAAGAAGGCAAAGGATTATGTGGCTAACTTTGATGCAGATGACCGTACTATGTTAAAATATATCATTGGTGCGATCAGCAATATGGATGTGCCTATGGAACCATCCACTAAGGGAACATTCTCTTTCATGTCTTATTTAACAGGACTTACCGAAGAGCTGCTTCAGAAAGACCGTGATCAGGTTCTTTCCTGTACACAGGAAGTAATCAGAAGCCTTGCTCCAATCATTGAAGCAGTGGCAAATCAGGGAGTTATCTGTGCTGTCGGCGGCGAAGCAAAGATGAAAGAGAATGAAGAAGCATTTGGCGAAATCAGACACGTATTTTAGTCAGACACGTATTTTTAGATAGAAAGGAAACTATATGAAAGGATTCAGATCAGGATTTGTTACTCTTGTTGGACGTCCGAACGTAGGGAAATCTACTTTGATGAACCATTTGATCGGGCAGAAGATTGCGATTACTTCTAATAAACCGCAGACAACAAGAAATCGAATTCAGACCGTATATACCGATGAACGAGGACAGATTATCTTCCTTGATACACCGGGAATCAACAAAGCAAAGAATAAACTTGGCAACTATATGCTTACGGTTGCGACAAGAACCCTAAATGAAGTAGATGTAGTTTTATGGCTTGTTGAGCCATCTACCTTCATTGGAAAAGGGGAAGAATATATTATTGAACAGTTAAAAAAGGTAAAAACACCAATCATTTTAATTGTCAATAAGATTGATACCGTAGAACAGCAGCAGGTATTAGAAGCCATTGCAAAATATAAAGATGTCCTTGATTTTGCGGACATCATTCCGGTTTCTGCTCTTCGAAGCAGAAATACAGACGATGTACTTACAACGATTTATAAATATCTTCCGGAAGGTCCGATGTATTATGATGAAAATACGATCACAGATCAGCCGGAACGTCAGATTTGTGCAGAAATCATACGTGAAAAAGCACTTCGTTGTCTTGATCAGGAAATTCCTCATGGAATTGCCGTTATGATCGACTCTATGAAGAAGAGACGTAGAAAAGATATTATCGATATCGAAGCAACCATCGTTTGCGAAAAGGATTCCCACAAAGGAATCATCATCGGTAAACAGGGTAGAATGTTAAAGAAGATTGGAAGTCAGGCTAGAGTTGGCATGGAAAACCTTCTTGATATGCAGGTGAATCTTCAGCTTTGGGTAAAAATTCAGAAGGACTGGAGAGAAAGCGACTTCCTTATGAAAAACTTCGGATACGACAAAAAAGAAATCTAGGGATTCATTTGACTATGAATCTGTTTAAGAAAGATAGTTAGATATGGCTCAGGAAATTACCGTAACCGGTATGGTTCTTTCTTCCGGTACCATCAAGGATTATGATAAAAGACTGGTGCTTCTTACGAGAGAACGTGGGAGAATCAGTGTATTTGCAAATGGGGCAAAGCGCCCGAATAATCCTTTAAGTGGTATCAGTGAGCCCTTCCTGTTTGGAGAATTTACTTTAAACGAAGGAAGAAGCTCCTATACATTAAAATCAGCAAAGATCAGCCGGTACTTTGAAGATCTGAAAAAGGATTTAGAAAAAATATATTATGCTTCTTATTTCTGCGAGTTTGCATCTTATCTTACAAGAGAGAATGTGGACGAATCACAGATTTTGCTGCTTTTATATATGACGATGTCAGCAGTGGAACGAGGAAGTGTTGCCCTTCCACTCATCAGGTGCATTTATGAAATCAGAGTTTTAGCATCTGCAGGCTATGCGATGGAAAGCTATCATTGTCTTCGCTGTGGCAGCAAGGAGCATCTAACCTATTTTAACAGCGAATCCGGCGGGGTTTTGTGTGAGGACTGTGGGAAGAAGGAATCAAGCCTTCACCTAACAGAATCCACTTTGTATACGATTCAGTATATTTTATCAACACCGCTTAAAAAGTTATACAGCTTTCAGGTGAGTGGTAAAGTTCTTGCGCAACTTAGTCGAATCTGTACGGATTTTCGCAAAAAATATGTAGATTACACTTTCAAAACTTTGGAATTTATTGACCTAAAGTATAAGTCGGATCGTAGCC
>JAZUED010000045.1:0-3951 GCA_045640005.1 Candidatus Fimousia sp. | reverse complement strand
TCAATTGGCTCGGGAGGCTACCACCCTGTCATAGGTACTCTTCCTGTGTGTTTCCACACAAGATTATTATAGCATTTTAAACTTGTTATTTCAATAAAATATCGAACATAAGTTCTGGAAGACCGGAATTTTACTACAGTTGACAAGAAAAATGCTAGAATGTAAAATGAAACTTAAGTTTTAAAAAATATTGGAAAAATATATTTTCACCAATAACGAAAGAAGGATAAGTATATGAATATAGATCAGATCAGATTTCCGAATCTAAATCTTGTTTTGAATTCTGTTCCGTCGGGATTTAGTGTATTTGGATTTGAAATCAAATTATACGGTATTTTAATTGCCCTTGGCTTTATGCTTGGGCTTTTGCTTGTTCAGTCGGAAGCAAAACGAACCGGACAGGATCCGGAGATTTACCTGGATTTTCTTCTGGTGATGACGGTCCCTGTAATTATAGGAGCACGACTTTACTATATTATATTCTCCTGGGGATATTATAAAAATCATCTGGATGAGATCCTGGCAATTCGAAATGGTGGACTTGCAATATATGGAGGGGTTCTGACCGGAATCCTTATTATGATCATATTTGCAAAAGTACGAAAGCAGAAAATGCTTCTCATGGCGGATACGCTTATTGTTGGCTTATTGTTAGGTCAGATTTTAGGCCGCTGGGGAAACTTTTTTAACCGAGAAGCCTTTGGTGGATTTACTGACGGCATTCTTGCGATGCAGCTTCCAGTTGATTATTTTAATTATGGAACGATTGCTGATCTGCATGCTTCCGGTGTCTTTGACCACTTAATTACCATTGGACAGCAGCAGTTTATTCAGGTGCATCCAACTTTTTTATATGAAGGACTTTGGAATCTTGGAATCCTCTTATTCCTGATGCTCTTTTTCCGTTATCGAAAGAGTGCGGACGGTCAGATGTTTGCCGTTTATCTGATGGGATACGGCCTGGGTCGATTTTTAATTGAAGGACTTCGTACCGATTCTTTATATTTTGCAAATACTACGCTAAGAGTTTCACAGATGTTAGCTGCTATTTTAGTGGTAGTGGGAGTGGTACTCTTTGTTTATGTAACCAGAAAACAAAAATAAATAGTGATATTTTATAAGCCATCCGGCATTACCGGGTGGCTTAATTTTTTGACATATAGGAAATTGCGATGCAATTTCCTATATGTCAAAAAACTCCGTGGGATGCGCACCTCGCGGAGTGGGAGTTAATGCTTCGCATTCCGCGAGGGCGCGAAGTGTGCGAAGCACACTTTTTTACAAAAAAGGACTTATGGAGATGCTCGTAAACGCAGTTTTTATTACTGAAACCTATTCATGTGCACCACATAAGCACCTATTCACCACAATCATGGCATTTTGCATCACTTTTCACCACATTACTCTTGAAATCTGTTTGACATTCCTTTAAAATGAAAAAGTAACTAGTGGTAGATTGTGCCATACTGCGCCATGTTTTACCGTGATTGTGGTGGAAAGGGAGAAAAAGGTCTTCATATGAGTGAATACAAACACAATATTGACACCAAAGGCAGACTGATTATCCCTGCCAAAATACGAGAAAAGTTAGGTGAGAACTTCACCATCACAAGAGGGCTTGATGGGTGTATCTATGCGCATCCGGAAGAAAAATGGAAGGAATTTCAGGAAAAACTTGAAAAGCTTCCGCTTGCAGATCGAAAAGCCAGACAATATGTGCGTTTCTATACTTCAGGTTCTACAGAATGTGAAGTGGATAAACAGGGACGATTTTTAATACCACAGAGATTAAGAGAGTACGCAGATTTAAAAAAGGAAGTAATCATTTCCTGGAATATTAATAAAGCCGAAATCTGGAGCAAGGATCGCTGGGAAGAATTCAATACATTTGAAGATATGGATGATATCACAGCAGAACTTCTCGAAAAGGGTTACGAATTATAGGACAGGAGCATTTGCCATGGAATTTGAATTTAAGCATTATTCCGTATTACTAGATGAGACAATTGAATATCTGAATGTAAAACCGGATGGCACTTATACCGATGGAACGACTGGTGGTGCAGGACATGCTTATGAAGTGTGCAAAAGGCTTGGAGACGGCGGACGATTTGTCGGCATTGATCAAGATGCAGCTGCAATCGAAACGGCTACAAAGAGACTCGCAGAGTTTGGCGATAAAATAACTATCGTTCGAAGCAATTATGAGAACATGAAATCTGTGCTATATGAGTTAGGCATTGATGGTGTGGACGGAATTGTGTTAGACCTTGGTGTTTCCTCTTATCAGCTTGACAACAAGGACAGAGGATTTACTTACCGCGAAGATGTTCCGCTTGATATGAGGATGGATCAGCGTCAGGCAAAAACTGCCAGAGACATTGTAAATGATTATTCCGAGATGGAACTCTTCCGTATGATTCGTGATTACGGCGAAGATAAATTTGCAAAGAATATTGCAAAGCACATTGTATTAGAGAGAAAGAATGGGCCGATTGAGACAACCGGACAGCTGATTGAAGTCATTGACCGTGCTATTCCGAAAAAGGTCAGAGCAAAAGGCGGCCATCCGGCGAAAAAGACATTTCAGGCCATCCGAATTGAATTAAACAGAGAATTAGAAGTACTGAACGATACATTAGATACGATGATCGATCTTTTAAATGATGGGGGAAGAATCTGTATCATCACATTCCATTCCTTAGAGGACCGTATCGTAAAGTCTATTTATAAACGCAATGAAAATCCTTGCATCTGCCCACCAAACTTTCCGGTTTGTACCTGCGGCAGAAAATCAAAGGGGAAAGTTATAACAAGAAAACCGATTCTTCCATCCGCGAAGGAGTTAGAAGAAAATTCAAGATCAAAGAGTGCAAAGTTACGCGTATTTGAACGCAGAAAATAGAGGGGGAAGTAACATGACGACACAGGAAAGATATGAAATCATGTACGGCAATAAGAAAGTAGACACGAAAGCCATTATCGGCAATACTGCACGTGTCTTAGAAGCAGAACCGAAAGCCGTACCAAAGAAGAGAAAAGAAAGAAAAGCAGCACCACAGCCAGTGGCAAAGACCTATACGATCAGAGATCACATTCGCATGGGGGTTGCGATTGTTGCAATTGCTGTATTATGTATTTGTTATGTTTCTATTGGAACTGCAAATGCGAAGCAGAGAAAGGCGAATGCACATTTAAAAGCGCAGGTTAGTGTAATGATGGCAGAAAATGATGAATTAAAAGCTAGCATTACAGAAGCTACTAATCTTGCTAAAATCAAAAAAATTGCAACAAAAAGATATGGTATGAAGACACCAGACAAAGATCATATCATTAAATATGGAAGCGAAAAGAAGGATTATGTGAGACAGTACGGCTCAATTCCAAACTAGATAGGAGCATATTGTGATTAAACGACGAAGAATCCGACCATATAGAAAACTGAATAAAAGTATGTTTTCAAGACTGGTTATTGTTTTCGGAATCTTTGCAGCGATTCTTCTTGGTATCATAATCAAGATGTCGATACTCGTCTTCTTAAGAGGTAACACTTATGAAGAGATGGTATTATCGAGTCAGGGTTATACAAGCACACCGATTTCTTTTAAACCGGGAAATATCTATGATACCAACGGCAATGTTTTGGCAGGAAGCCGAAAGCTTTATCGTGTGGTTCTTGAACCAAAGAATATCATTGGTCTGCTCGATTCTAACGGAGAACCTCGCAGTTACGAAAACCGAAAAGAAGTAATCAAATGTCTCGACAAGTTTTTAGGTGTACCGGAACCAGAGGTTCTGGCAATCTTAAAGACACAGAAGGATTCTCAGTATTATCCTTTTATTACCAATCGTCTTTTGACAGAATCAGAAGCAAAGGAATTAAAAGAATATCTTGCTGAGGAACGAGTTTTCTATAAAGTCGGAGGCCAAGCGGGCTTAGGAAGACAACTT
>JAZUED010000044.1:0-8911 GCA_045640005.1 Candidatus Fimousia sp. | reverse complement strand
AAGGCGGAGAATAATGCCCGCATTTATCTGATTATGGGTATGGCAGCAGGCTTTGGCGGGCTTTTTCAGACACCACTTTCCGCGACATTTTTTGCTCTGGAAGTATTGGTAGCGGGATCCTTGATCTATGAATCCCTTCTTCCATGCTTGATCGCAGCATTTGTTTCAAGTAATACCTCAAGCTTTTTAGGTCTTGAGAAGTTTTTTGTAAATGTTACCGATACGTTAAACTTTACTCCACAAACTATCGGAAAAGTAATCGTAATTGCGATTATTTTCGGAATCGTGGGCGGAGCATTTGCTCACTTCCTTGGGGAAGCGAAGAAGCTTTTTGCTAAATGGATTCCAAATGGTTATGCCAAGATTGCAGGTATTGGCGTGGGATTATCCATCGTGTTACTTGCTCTTCATATGGGAAGATATTGCGGATTGGGAACCAATCTAATCAATGCAGCCTTCACAGGAGATACGATTTATGGATATGATTTTGCGTTGAAATTTGCGCTCACCATCATTACGTTAGCAGCAGGCTATCAGGGCGGTGAGGTTACACCGTTATTCTCGATCGGTGCATCCTTAGGCGTTGTCCTTGCCGGCATGTTCGGTCTTCCGGTCATGTTAGTTGCAGCACTTGGCTATGCAGCTGTGTTTGGAAGTGCGACCAATACATTGCTTGCTCCGATTTTCATTGGAGTAGAAGTTTTCGGACCACAAAATGTGATCTATTTTGCTATCGTATGCGCCATTGCTTATGCGATCAATGGGAACAAAACCATTTACGGCAAGCAGCGCGAGAATGGACATCAGGAGCTGGAGGGGAAATAAATGAACAATTCACTAATTAAAAATCCGGTCGTTGTGGCCTTACTGGCACTTTTTTGCTGTGCCTTATGGGGAAGTGCATTTCCAAGCGTAAAAATGGGATATGAATGGTTCCAGGTGCAGGGAGCGGCAAGTCAGATCTACTTTGCAGGCTTTCGTTTTACTATTGCAGGGATTGCAGTTTTAATCGTTGGATCTTTGATGGAAAAACAGCTGTTAGTTCCGAAAAAGAGTGATTTATCTGCCATCGCTATTTTAGGCTTTGTTCAGACAACCATTCAGTATATCTTCTTTTATCTTGGCATGGCCAACACTGCAGGTGGCAAGGGTGCCATCATCAACGCAGCAAATGTTTTCGTCTCCATTATCACGGCACATTTTATCGTAAAAGGGGAACGACTAAATGGAGCAAAGGCCATTGGATGTCTCTTAGGCTTTGCGGGCGTAGTTCTTGTCAACTTCACAAAAGGCGGTTTTGTGGGCAACATGCATTTTAACGGAGAAGGATTTATCTTAATCTGTGCGACTGCATACGGAATCAGCTCTGTTATGGTAAAATTCATCACCAAAGGACGAAATCCAATTATGCTTACCGCATATCAGCTGACTTTTGGTGGTTTGATCTTGATTTTATTCGGGTTCCTGCTCGGAGGAGAATTATCTCCGGTTGGACCAAAAGCATATATATTATTCGCATACCTCGTTGTGATTTCTTCCGTGGCATTTACCATCTGGACGATTTTATTAAAACACAATTCAGTTGGTCAGGTTGCCATCTTCGGATTCTCCAATCCACTGTTTGGGGTAATCTTATCCGGCATCTTCCTCCACGAGGATTTCTTAAATGTAAAGAACTTAGCAGCACTTGTCCTTGTCTGTGCGGGTATCTATATCGTTAACCGACAGCCAGGCGGAAAGGAGCAGACATAATGAATCGTAAATTATTATTTTTTGACTTAGACGGAACCCTTCTTCCCGATGGACACGGTCAGATTACTCCATCTGCCGCTGCGGCACTTCGTAAAGCTCAGGCAAATGGTCATCTCGTGTTTGTCAATTCCGGCAGACCGATGGGCTCAATCGGAGAAAATGTGACCGCATTCCCGTTTGATGGATATATCTGCGGGTGTGGTACCCATATCGTCTTTCAGGGAAAGGAAATGCAGCATGTTGAGATTTCCAGAGAACTGATTTACGAATTGATTCGCTGGAATGAAAAAGAGCATATCGATATCTTTTTCGAGGGTGAGTTTGGATTGATGTTCCCACCGGAAGCAGAATTTAAAGATCTTGCATTGATGGAATACTTCTTCACAAAGCAGGGTGCAGATGTGCATTATTACAATTATGATGTGAAAGGTCCGGAGGATATTGATTTTCATGTGGACAAGTTTTCCATGTGGTATGATCCAAAGAATCCACCGGTGGAATATAGAAAGTTTTTAGAAGAGTATTTTGATATTATTCAGAGAAGTGAGGACTTCTGGGAAGTTGTACCAAAGGGATATACGAAGGCTTCCGGTATCAATGAAGTTGTTCGTATTGCAGGTGGAACAATTGATGACACGATTAGTTTTGGCGATTCCTATAATGATGTGTCTATGCTTGAGCATACAAAAGAGTCCGTTCTTATGGGGAATGGCTTTATGGATCTGTCCCAGATAGTAACTTATGTCACCGATACATTAGAAAATGATGGGATTGCCAAGGCACTTGCTCATTTTGGATTAATTTAGTTGTATAGATTTTGATGTAGATTTGGTTGATCAAATATGAAACATACAGTAACAAAACAATTTATAAGATATGTGTCCCAGAACATCATTGGCATGATCGGAATCTCCGCCTACGTTCTGGCGGACACATTTTTTATCTCTATCGCAGAAGGTGCAAATGGTATTGCAGCGTTAAACTTAGTCCTGCCCTTTTACAGTCTTGTGTTTGGGATTGGCACATTATTAGGGCTTGGTTCTGCGACAAGGTATAAGATTGAGCGTGTGGCAGGTTCTAAAAACGTGGATCATTATTTCTCGAATGCGGTCTTCTGGGCGATTATTCTTTGTGGTCTTCTGGTACCGCTTGGGTTATTCTTTCCGGATAAAGTACTTTCCGTGCTTGGTGGAGATCAGGTGATCATCGAAACCGGCAGAAGATATACGCATATTTTTCTGTCCATGGCGCCATTCTTTGCACTAAATTATGTATGCAATGCATTTGTGCGAAACGATGATGATCCAACACTTGCCATGACAGCGACGGTATCGAGTAACATCTTTAATATCATTGCAGATTATGTTTTGATGTTTCCAATAGGCATGGGGATGGCGGGCGCAGCTCTTGCAACGGCGCTCTCACCGGTCTTTGGGATTTGTGTCTGCATGATCCATTTTCTTGGGAAGAAAAACAAAGTACGATTTTTGTGGAAACTGCCTTCCATCCGCCTGTTTTGGCGTTCGGCAACCCTTGGATTTCCTGGTTTTGTCGGAGAGATGGCATCTGGCGTGATTACGCTGCTTTTTAATTTCCTCATTTTAGGACTGGCTGGTAATGTGGGCGTGGCAGCTTTTGGTGTCATTGCAAATGTTGCGATCGTAGTGACAGCCGTCTTTAGCGGGATTTCTCAGGGAGCACAGCCTTTATTATCGGATTATTATGGTAAGGGCGATCGATTATCTGTTAGAAAAGTGTTAAGGCTTTCGATCTTCACTGCCTTCGGCATTGCGATTCTTGCAATTTTCGTGGCAAATACATTTGCCGAGTCAATCGTTGCGATTTTTAATACGGAAAAGAATATGGAGATGGCAAGCTTGGCAGTTCGAGGCGTGAAATTATATTTTTTCGGATACCTGTTTGCGGGATTTAATATAGTAGGAACGGGTTACTTGGCAGCAACAGCCAATGCGGCATGGTCTTCGATTACATCGCTGCTTCGAGGGTTTGTTGCGATTACAATCTGTGCTGTGATACTCGCAAAATTCTTTGGTATGACAGGTATCTGGCTGGCGTTTTTTGTGGCAGAAGCGATTACGGCAGTGGTGATGGTTTATGTCATCAACCATTCGAAATAATAGAAATAAAGAAGGCTCGACCACGCTGGTCGAGCCTTTTTGCTTGATTTCGATATCAGATTTTTTAGATTCTAGAAAAATCCCATGATAGATTTCACTAAGAAGATGGTAATGACCGTTAAGATGATCGGTCTTACGATCTTTTCTGCATTATTGATGAGCATGTTAGAACCGAGGATGTTACCAGCGATGGAACATATACCGGCGATGACACCGATAATGATGATGGACTGTCCATGAAGGATAAATGTAATCATGGAAGTGATATTCGTTGTTAAGTTGATTGCCTTTGTCATGCCAGAAGCTTTATAAAGATCTAATTTTGCAAGCTTTGTAAAAGCAAGAACTAAGAAGGTTCCGGTTCCAGGACCATAGAAACCATCGTAGATTCCGATTACGAAAGCACAGATTAAACCTATGCCAAAGGCTTTTTTTGTTACAGGTTTTTCTTCTGTTTCGCCGATTTTCTTAGAAAACAGTACATAAATACCAAGCAAAGGCAGGAAAATCAGCATAAAGATGGTAAGCATATGGTTGCTTGCAATCATGGAAAGACGTGCACCAAGGTAAGAACCAAACACAGCTGTTACGATACATGGAATAGCAAGACCCCATGGAATAAATCCCATACGGATAAAGTTTGCTGTGGCAGCAGTTGTTCCCATACAGGAACTGATTTTATTTGTTGCAATGGCATTGTGAGGTGGAAGTCCGGCAAAAAGATAAGCAGGCAGGGAGATGAGTCCACCACCGCCACCGATTGCGTCAACAAATCCAGCGAGAAATACCATTGGACAGATAATAAGTAATTTTAATAACATTTATAATAATTTCCTTTCTATTTTGCATGTGCATTATTGATTATATAGGAAAAATGTGAAGTTGAAAACATTGGATGAAATATTTTCACTTGATTATACATCTATTCAATGATATATTCATGTTAAGAAGGCTTACAATATGTTGGCAGATTAGCCGTTTTTTTGGAATATAGTGTAGTGAGAAAACAATGATAGGAAGAAAGGGGCATTTGATATGAATCAGGACGTAGAAAATCTTATTTATGGAACCAGAACCCGTAGATTATATGATCGTTTTACAGAAGATCTTAAGAAAAAGTATTCTTTGACCAAAATCGACATGGATGTTATTTACTATCTTTATACCAATGGTGAGCAGTACAATACTCCAAAAGATTTATTAGAACTTCAGGTATATACAAAGGGACACATCTCCCAGTCTGTACACCGTATGGTTGATCGCGGTCTTGTACATTTAGAAAAAGATGAATATGACCGTCGATTTGCTCACATCTTACTGAATGAAGGTGCGGTTGAAATTGCGAAAGAAGTAGAACTTGTTCATCAGGATATTCAGGATATCGTAATGCAGAATCTTGAAGATGAAGAGTTAAAGATTGCGATGGATGTGATCCGCAAGATGACCTTAAACATCGAAAGCGCTTTAGGCGAAAAATAATGAAAAATAAAAGCTCTGCAGTTCATGGCTGCGGAGCTTATTTTTTTATATCAATTCTTTAATTTTGAAATCTTCGGTTTCCTTTGCTAACTGGCAAAGAAGAAGCTTCATATTCTTTTCGTTCACATTGCCTAATAATGTGCAGTTTACGTGGGAGACAGGTCCGTCGGAATTTAAAGAAAGCTGTTCGATTCGGATGCTGTTTAAGGCAATCATATTCATAACAAGCTGAATACTTCCGGCATCTTCTCTTGTGTCAAATGCTACTGCTACTTTGTTATGTGGTGTCTGAATAGTATATTCTGTCTTTGCAAGGGCGTCTGCTAAAGTTTCTTCCTGCATATCGGTTAAAATTCCATATTCATATCTGCGACACAGGCTCATAAGATGAAGAAGAAATGCAACATATTCATCATGAATATCAGGACTTACATCCTTGGCACGGTTAGCAACTACCTGCTGTTCGCGTTCCGGAACGTATACATTGCCTTTACTTTCTGCTTTTGCGAGTGCAACATTCTTACCACAGCCCATTCGTTCAATAAATAAAGGCTTGATGGAAGAATCTACACGATCGATATCCTGTCTGATTTTATTTAAATTCATAATTTTTCTCCTTACATATAGTAATAGTATATCATTTTTACTTTGAATTTCATAGGAATTTAATGAATATAACAGGAATTCTTAATTTGCATATCGTTTGTAAATATCATATAATGAAATAGTATGGGTAACTATGAGATATTAATAATTTTATAAATAAAGGGAAGTATCATGGACAAGAAAAACGATCAGAATAAAGATAGTATTAATTTTGAGAATAGAAAACGTGAAGGAATTGTTTATGAAAAAACTGAAATGGGAGATTTCATTTCAGAAGAAGCAAAACAGCGAAAGAGAAATATTCGTACTGTAAGCAGTGGCGATTCCTATCAGAAGCAGCAGGCTGAAAAGGCAAGCAGAGGCAGAAGTTTCAGAAGAAAGCCAAAAGCTGAAAAGCCAGAAAAAACAGTGAAACCAGTTGCACAGCCAAAACCAGTAGAACCTAAAAAGCCAGAAAAACAGGTGGATTTTGATAGACCGGTATTTAGTGCAAAACCGAAAAAAGAAGAGCCTAAGAATGTAAAACCAAAGCAGCCAGCAAAACCAGCTGCACAGCCAAAACCGAAAAAAGTGAAGGCTGAAAAACCAAAACGTGAAAAGAATACAGAAAAGAGTGATAAGGTATTAAAAACTGTGCTCTATATTATTGGAGGACTGTTCATCTTTATTATACTTGCGATCTGGGTTGTGTTTGGTGCTATGAAGCTTAAAGAATATAGAAGCAATAAAAACGCAACAAAGGTTGAAAAACAGCAGAAAGAGAAAAAAGAAAAAGACAAGAATGTTAAGAAAAATCAGTGGATTGAAGCCGATGGTAAGCGCTATTACTATGGTGAAGATGGCATGCCAACCATTGGAAGATTCCGATTAGAAGATAAGATCTATTACACAAACAGTCGTGGAGCCGTAGAAAGAGTTGTTGATGGAACAAAACCTATGGTTGCATTAACATTTGACGATGGTCCTACTGATGTTTCTGAAGATATTCTTGATGTATTAGATGAATACGAAGCACAGGCTACATTCTTTGAAATCGGTAATCGTATGGACGATCAGGCTGCAATTGAAAAGCGTATCGTGAAGCAGCATTGTCAGATTGCAAACCATACATATTCCAATAATCTTTCTGCAGATGATTCTGAACAGATTGCAGATGAAATCGAAAAGACAGACAAGAAGATTCGTAGCTACATCCGCACAACCGATAAAGAGGATCAGCAGAAACATGAATTAGAAGATAATCCTATTTATGTTCGTACACCAGAAGGCGTGTTAAGTGAAAGCATTCTTAAGGCAGTAAATCATCCAATCATTTTATGGACAGTCGATACATTAGACTGGAAGACAAAGGATGAAGAAGCAATCTATTATGCTGCAACAAATGATATCGAGGATGGTGATATCATTGGACTTACAGCACTCAAAAAGCCAACTGCCCGTGCATTAGAACAGATTATTCCAGAACTTGAAAGTCAGGGCTTCCAGTTAGTTAATGTACAGGATCTTGTAGAATTCCGTGGTGGTGCACAGAATGGAAAAGCTTATACAGCATTCCCACCAGAAGGCGGAAAAACTACAACAAAATCATTAAAGGCAGCAACGACAGAAGCTAGTACAACAGCAACAACTGTGTTACCTGGTCAGACAGACGGAACTGATAATATAAATAATACAAACAATGCAGCTGCAGAAACAACAAAAAGACCGAATACAACAACTTCAGAGAAAAAACCTGCAGCAACAACTTCCAAACCAAAACCTTCTAAACCTTCAACTGAATCTGAAGCAGTAGAACCGAATACATCTGCTCCTTCAACACCAACCGAAGCACCCGCTGCACCGGATGATTCTCAGCAGGATGGAGAAGACTAAGGAAGTATATTGTAAATAAAAAATAAGGAGAAAAGAATTTAATGAAATTTCATTTTAAAAAATTAGTAGCAATTGGATTGATTGCCGTGCTGGTACTTGGACTTTGTGCCTGTGGCAAGAAAGATAATAAGAGCAGTAAAGGTGGGGACATCTTTAAAGAAGAACCTAAGACAAACTGCTGGGAAGAAAAAGACGGAAAGCAGTATTACTATGGTGATGACGGCGAAGTTATGAAAGGTCGTTTCGTACTCGAAGATGAACAGAAGATTTACTATACCGATGAGGATGGCGCAGTAAAGAGAACTGTTGATGGCAAAAAGCCGATGGTAGCATTAACTTATGATGATGGTCCATCTAAGTTTACTATGGATTTTGTAAAATTGTTTAATGAATATGAATGCGCAGCAACGTTCTATGAAGTTGGCGAACGTATTGATATGTTCAACTTTGGTGAAGTAGAACAGGCAATTTCTGATTCCTATTGTGAATTAGGAAGCCATACATACAGCCACAAAAACATTCGTAATCTGACTGTTGAAGGTATGAAAAAACAGCTTTCCAAGAACGATAAAATTTTAAGAGAATATGGCGCAACAGGTGATCCTATCACATTCCGTGCACCAGAAGGCGCTGTTGGAGATAAGAAAGAAACTATCGACCGTGCAATCATTCTCTGGTCTGTAGATACAGAAGACTGGAGATACCGTGATGCTAAGAAGGTATACAAGAAAGCAACTAAAGAAATCAAAGATGGAGATATCATCTTAATGCATTCTTTATATGAATCTACTTATGAAGCATCCACAAAGATTGTTCCTGAGTTGATCGATCAGGGCTTCCAGCTTGTAACTATGCAGGATTTAGCAGAATTTAGAGGAGGCACACAGCCAGGAGAAGTTATCTTTGAGATGCCTCCATTAGTTGAAGAAACAACTGAAGATGCAGCAGAAGAATCTGCAGAAGAGACAACAGAAGCTACAAACGAAGAAGAACAGTAAGAAACAGTACAATAATCGTAGCAAGATTGGAGAAAGACAATGATTACACCAATTGCAGCACCTATA
>JAZUED010000043.1:0-6300 GCA_045640005.1 Candidatus Fimousia sp. | reverse complement strand
CCTTCGTAAGACGCAAAAAACGGAAACTTTATCATTTCTAAAGTTTCCGTCTCATTCTACTTTATATTATTTTGTTCAATTTGTCGTGTCGATTCGCTAATCTCTATTTACTACTTTGCTGCTGCCTGTCTCGTTCAAGCTTTGAATAGATGCATCCGCAATAATCCTGACGATACAAATCATATTCCTTCGAAAGCTCTATGGAACGCTTATACCCATTCTTCTTTTTAAAATCAGATGGAAGATGAGCCACTCCATACTCAGCTCCTAAACGCTCGCCAATTTCATTAATCCACTTCGCATTCTTATAAGGACTAATCGAAAGAGTGGTCGTATAATAATCTGCGCCAATCTCGGCCGCATATTTTGCACTTTCTCTCATACGCTGCTCATAACAGTAATAGCAGCGCCTGCCTCCCTCAGGAAGTTCTTCCATGCCTTTTGCCATATTAAAAAATTCCTTCGGATCATATCTTCCTTCCACAAAGTTTACCGGATAATGCCTCTGCTCTTTCGTCTCATCAAGCAGTCTCTCCATCTCACTGACACGGTAACTATATTCTTCTTGCAAAGTGATATTCGGATTATAGTAAAACACCGTAATCGTAAAGTAACGGGACAAATATTCAAGGCAGTAACTGCTGCAAGGTGCGCAACAACTGTGAAGGAGCAAATGCTTCCCTGATGTATCTTCTTTGCTTAATAATCGGTCCAGTTCTTTTTGAAAATTTCGATTGTTCATCTGCTTACTATTTTGATTATTCATCTCCTGCTGCAAGTGGGAGCTGATCCCAGATTGCTTCCTCCAAATCTATATCATATTCATCCTGATATTTTTCTTTATACATGCGTTCAAATGCATTATATCGCTGTCGTTCCACTTCCTTAGCAATCGCTTCGGTAGAACGTTCTTTATCATCCGGATTTTCCATAACCGCAAACACATAGCCACGGTCCATCTCATAAATAGGGCTTGCTTCCCCCTTCTTCAGGGTTCTTAAGGAATCCCAGACGTTTGCATCAACAGAGCTTGCTAAAACACCATAATCTTTACCAAAAGACATCTGGTATTTCTTCGTAACCTCTTTAATAGATGCACCACTTTCAAGTTCTTTCTTCGCTTTTTTCGCCTGTTTTTTAATTTTTTTACAGGTTTCTTCATCTAAATTTCCATAGGTTCCATCCGAAAGCTTTTCTACAGTTGGGAATAAGAATGCTTCAACGGTTGCAACCTGAAATTGATTTTCATCATAGTCTGCTTTAAAATCGCCAACAACATCCTCGTAAATTTTGGTGCCCATAGCGACCTGTTCGTAATGCCGTTTTAACTTATCAGTCGTAATTCCATAGGAAATTAATTCTGCACTGTCAAATCCACGAATCTCCTGTTCAGCCCTGATCAGGCATTCTGCTTCTTCTGAATCAGAAAGCTCATATCCTTTTTCATTTGCAAAAAGAAAAAGCGTTTTTTCAGCGCAAATCTCATCGAGCACATCCTGTTTTACACTCTGCTCATAGGTAATCATTTTGCCGGCTTTATCTGTTCCAGTACGTGCTTTCCACATATCAGCCCCCCACTTTGATTCCACCGCAGAGCGCATAAGCAGCATATGAATCATCGCTTCAGAAACAGAAACCTGCTCATCTCCAACCTTTAGAACCGTGGTTTCCCCTGTGTAAGCACCCTTGTCAGCTGCACTTTGATAGCCGGACCAAGCCACTAACCCTATTAAAATAATCAATCCAAAACCAACGATTTTACGCATAAAAAACCTCCTGATCAACAGTAATATTATACCAAATTCTCAGAAGGTTTTTGCGCATTTTATAAAATGTTTAGAAAATATTTTAAGCTTATTAATCTTTATTTTCTGCGGTATGTATTAAAATAAAATTCAATATCAAAGTAGGTTTCTTCTTCCCCTTCAACTGCTAAATACCACTCATCATCTGCATCTAAATCCGGGAAAAATGTATCCGCATCATATGCATAATCTAATCTGGTCACATAAGCAGTATCACAATATGGAAGCATCATACGATAGATGCTTTCGCCACCGATGATATAAATTTCATCACTTTCATAATTAGAAAGCTCATCTAATAATTCTTCTTTACTTCCAACTACAATAGCACCATGTCCGTTATAGTCTTTGTTGCCAGTCAGAACAATGTTCGTTCTTTTTGGAAGAGGCATGCCATTCGGAAAGCTTTCTAAGGTCTTTCTTCCCATAACAACCACATGTCCGGTTGTTGTTGTTCTAAAAAACTTCATATCACTTGGAATGCTTACTAAAAGCTGGTTGTTCTTACCGATTCCCCAGTTTTTATCTGCACATACAATCATCTTCATACTTTGTATCCTCCAAACCTAAATCGCAATTGGAATATCTTTTACCTGTGGACCTGTTACATAATCTTCGATTGTAAAATCATCTAAAGTAAATGCATAAAAATCCTTAACTTCCGGATTAATTGTAAACTTTGGTGCCGGATAAGTAGGTCTTTCAATTAATTCCTTGATAATTGGAATATGACGATCGTAAATATGCGCATCAGCGATTACGTGAACTAACTCGCCTGCTTCCATATCACAAACCTGAGCAATCATCATAAGAAGAACGGAATACTGAACAACATTCCAGTTGTTCGCAGCTAAAATGTCCTGAGAACGCTGATTTAATACGGCATTTAATGTGAGCTTATCATTGCCTGGCTTTTGCGTAACGTTAAAGGTCATACTGTAAGCACATGGATAAAGATTCATCTCATGAAGATCTTCATGTACATAAATATTAGTCATGATTCGTCTGCTGTATGGATTATTCTTAAGATCATAGATGACACGGTCAACCTGATCCATCATACCTTCTTTATACTGATGTTTTACGCCAAGCTGGTAACCATACGCTTTTCCAATGGAACCATCTTCATCTGCCCATTCATCCCAGATATTGCTTCGAAGATCATTCACATTGTTGGATTTTTTCTGCCAGATCCATAAAATTTCATCAATGGCAGACTTAATATAGGTTTTTCTAAGTGTTAATGCCGGAAATTCCTTGGATAAATCATAACGATTTACAACTCCAAACTGCTTGATCGTATATGCGGAAGTTCCATCCGGCCATTTTGGTCTTACTTTTTCTCCTTCTGTGCTGTAACCATTTGCAATGATATCCTTACACATATTAATAAATAATGTATCTGCGTAGCTCATAAGCTGCTCCTTTTTTCCTTTTTATTTGGGTACTAATATCATTCTGTCTTTTGCATGTTCATAGAGATAGACGGAACCGGAGAGATAATCCTTTTCGGATACGACGGTAGCATTCGCCTCCTTCACCATCTCATATAAATCTCTCGGATCATATACATTGCTCTTTCCAATCGCAAGCATCTCATGAATGCTTGATGGAAGAAGATAGAAATCCTCGCCAATCTCACGAAAACATCTGCCGAGTACCCCTTCATATAATACCACAGAAGCTCCATTTATACCAATTTCATTTGACAAAATCTGAATTGGAAAATCTTCAGGGATTTCTTCTCCCAGATCGCAAAACATCTTAACAAGAGATGTCTTCTTAAACGGAAACAGCTTTGGCGTATTAAGACCCGCCTGTCTCACCATCTCCTCTTCTGAAATCCCCCAGTACTCCATATGCTTATTCTCAATCAGAGCCGAGCAGATGCCCTCCTCATTCTCCTCAAACAGCCATCTGAAGGTAATCACCATGTCATGAAATGGAATGTACGGACAATGCATCAGTTTCGATTCATTCCCCTTATAAGAATCGATGCGATAAAATACCCTTGCCCTGATGTCATCAAATTCAAGTGGATTTTCTGTTTCCGGTGCAGCCATGTACTCCCTGCTCTGACTGCGTTTCATAAAAGCTTTAAATTCTTCGTACTTCATTAAATATACCCTCCTGTATGTAATTGTGTAATCATTGTACAGGAGGGTATATGTAAATTCAATAGTTCTATTGTAAGTTAATTACATTTTAAGAAAGTCTTTCACAAATTTTAAGAAAGTTTTCATTTCTTCGTCTGTACCGATGGTAATACGAAGATAATTGTCGATTCTAGGTTTAGCAAAATAGCGGACATAGATCTGATTTTCTTTTGCAGCTTCAAAAATATCTTTTGCTTTTGCTGTTTCATGTGTCACGAATAAGAAGTTTGATTTGGAATCTTCAAATGTAAAGCCAAGCTTTGTCATCTCTTCCTTAAACCATTCTCTTGTCGCAACAATTTTGCCAGTCACTTCTTTAAAATATTCTTCATCCTCTAAAACAGCCGCGCCGATTGCGATGGATGGCTGGTTCATCGTATAAGAGTTGAAGGAATATTTTACATCATTTAACGCCTTAATTAGTTCAGCGCTGCCCATTGCATAACCAATACGAATACCTGCCAGAGATCTTGATTTGGAATAGGTCTGAACAACTAAAAGATTTTCGTATTTTTCAAGAAGCGGTAACGCGCTCTGTCCACCAAAATCAATATACGCTTCGTCAATAATCACGATGACGTCAGGATTTGCCTGTAAAATTTCTTCAATAAAATCAAGGCTCTGATAAACGCCGGTTGGTGCATTCGGATTTGGGAAAATGATTCCGCCATTTTCACATTTATAATCGTCTGCTACGATACGGAAGTTTTCATCTAATGGTTTTTGTACATATGGAATACGGAATAAATCTGCCCATACATCATAGAAAGAGTAAGTGATATCTGGGAAGAGGATTGGTTTATCGGAGTTAAAGAAGGTCATAAATGCCATGGCAAGCACGTCATCAGAACCTACGCCAACAAATACCTGATCCTTATTTAATCCGTGATAGGAAGCTAATGCTTCCACTAATTTGCTTGCTGCCGGGTCTGGATATAATCTCCATCCGGTTACTTTATTCATCATCTCTTCCACCTTTGGTGATGGTGGATATGGATTTTCATTGGTATTTAATTTGATCAGATTATCTACTCTTTTTGGCTGTTCACCTGGAGTATAAGGTACAACCTTGCGGATATTGTCACGAAATCCTGCCATAATTACTGTTCTCCTTTATAGTCATCGATTAATTTCTTAAATAATGGAAGTGAGCCTTCTACGCGTTCTGGATCTACGCAGTAGCTGATACGAACATAACCTTCGCAACCAAAGCTGTCACTTGGAACCACTAATAAATCATATTTTTTCGCCATTTCGAAAAATACATTTGCATCGCCGCCTAAAGCTTTCATAAAGAGATAGAAGGCTCCGCCTGGTTCTGCTAACTCATAACCCATTTCGGTTAATGCATTGTAGAAACGGTCACGGTTTTTCGCATAAACGGATAAATCTGCAGTCTGTCCAAGGCATCTTGCTACTACCTTCTGGAACATCGCTGGTACACAAACGTAGGATAAAAGTCTTGCAGACTGAACAAGTCCTCCGAAGAAAATGTCACTGTCAGCAATTTTATCTGTGAATGCAATGTAACCAATTCGTTCTCCTGGAAGGGATAAGGATTTGGAGAAAGAATAGCAAACTAATGTATTGTCATAGAATTTTGGTACATATGGCACTTCATATCCTTCGTATACAATTTCACGATATGGTTCATCAGAAATAAGATAAATCGGATGACCATATTCTTCCTGTTTTTTGTTCAGTAAATCTGCTAATTTTTCAATTGTTTCTTTGGAATATACAACTCCGGATGGATTGTTTGGTGAGTTGATTAAAACTGCCTTTGTATTGACATCTAATTTTTCTTCTAACTCATCAAAGTTAATCTGGAAAGTTGGTGGATTCGCAGAAACGACATCTAATTTGATATCTGCAGAGATTGCATAAGCTTTGTATTCCGGGAAGAATGGAGCAAAAGCAATAATCTTATCATCCGGATCATTCTTCATAAGCTGGAAGATGATACCTAAAGACGCTGCAGCACCATTTGTCATAAAAATATTAGACGCTTTATATTCTACACCAAAGGTTTTTGTCAAATGATTCGCGATGGCCTCTCTTACTTCTAAGATACCTGCATTTGGTGCATATCCATGGCGTTCCACTGGATTTAATTCTTTCATTACTTCATAAATTGCTTCGTCTACAGTTGGTGGTGCCGGAACACTTGGATTACCAATAGAGAAGTCATATACATTTTCCGGACCAATTTCACGTCCACGAGCCATACCATATTCAAAAATTTCACGGATGATGGATTTTGATTTGGTCATTTGCATTACTTTTTGAGATAACATAATTTTATCCTCCTGATGATTTATGTAATCGTGCATTTGTCT
>JAZUED010000042.1:0-9895 GCA_045640005.1 Candidatus Fimousia sp. | reverse complement strand
CATGAACATTTGCCCGGAAGAAACGGTATTCGTTGGCGATGCATTTGAAATGGATATTGAAGGGGCAAAAGGTGCCGGATGGAAGGCAATTTTCTTTGATCACCGTAGAAGAGGGGTGCCTAAGAATCGTACTTGCGAAGCGGATGCGATTTGCTACACAATAGAAGATTTGTATGATATAATTAAGTCTATCGTTACGATAGGATTTGAAAAATAATTTATAAGAAACAATGAATAAGATTAGATAAAGGAGAAAGAAAAAATGAAAATAATCAGTACAGAATTTGCACCAGCTGCAATCGGACCATATTCTCAGGCAGTGGAAGTGAACGGATTTGTATATGCATCTGGGCAGATTCCAATTGTACCTGCAACAGGTGAAATTGTAGAAGGAGGCGTGGCAGAGCAGACAGAGCAGGTTTGTAAAAACATTGGCGAAATCTTAAAGGCAGCAGGCCTTGGTTTTGAAAATGTCATCAAAACAACTTGCTTCTTAGCTGAAATCTCTGATTTTGCAGCATTTAACGAAGTATATGCAAAATATTTTGTATCCAAACCAGCAAGAAGCTGCGTAGCAGTAAAGGATATTCCTAAGGGAGTTCTCTGTGAAGTAGAAATCATTGCAGCAAAATAAGTAAGGACTGGTAGAATGAATAATTCAATTGAAAGAGAAATCAAGGGAATCGTAGCGGACATTTTAGATGATTATCAAAATGACCGTGGAATCGATAAATTAGATCTTTTTGGTCAGCCGGATAAAGAAATCATTATTGACATTGTTCAGAAGCTGATTAAAATCGTATATCCTGGATATTCCCGTAATAAAGCATATCGTTTATATAATGTAAAACATCATTTATCCATTCTGATTGAAGATGTTATGTATAATCTGAATAAACAGATCTGTATTGCGCTTCGTTATTCAAAGGATTATTGCGACCGAACAGAAGAGGAAAGACGTGAAGCTGCTGAACATATTTCTGTCAGCTTTTTTAAGAAAATTCCAGCAATTCGTGAATACATTGAAACGGATTTACAGGCAGCTTATGACGGTGACCCTGCAGCCTATTATTATGAAGAAATCATTCTTTCTTATCCAGGGCTTCAGGCAATTACGATCAACCGTCTTGCACATGAATTATGGAATCTGACGGTGCCATTAATTCCTCGAATCATGACAGAATATGCCCACAGCATTACTGGTATTGATATTCATCCAGGTGCTACCATTGGCAAATATTTCTTTATCGATCATGGTACCGGTATCGTAGTCGGTGAGACAACTGAAATCGGTGAGAATGTAAAAATCTATCAGGGTGTTACTCTTGGGGCGTTATCAACAAGAGGAGGACAGTCTTTACGTGGCGCAAAACGTCATCCAACGATCGAAGATAATGTAACCATTTACTCTGGTGCATCTATTTTAGGTGGCGAAACAGTCATTGGAAAGGGTGCGGTCATTGGTTCTAATGCCTTCATCACATCCTCGATTAAGCCTGGCATGCGTGTAAGTATCAAAAACCATGAGCTTCGTATGAAACCAGGACACAGTAGTAATATAGAAGAGATGCCACAGAAGATTGAAACAAGCGAAGGTGAAAATCTCGGACAGGATGATTCCTGGATTTATAATATTTAATTATAAATTTGGATCAATTAAAAATGCTAGAACAAAAAAGCAGATGTAAACAAGTATTTTTCTTGTCGTACATCTGCTCTTTTTTATTTGTTTTCTTTGTCTTTCAGGGCAAGCTCTTTTAATTTCTTTGATTCTTTCTTTAGACCATGCAGCTTATAGCCTGGGTTGTGAATCAGGTTATGCGAAGCATGTGGAAGCATCTTTCGGATAAGCTTTTCGTGTCTTTCCTGAATTTCCTGGATCTGTTTTTCAAGTCCCCATTCGAATCGTTTTAAACGCATCTCTGTAGTGAGCGCGGACATTTCCATATTGTGATGGAATTCCAAAAGCTTTTCTTCTGCTTTTTCACCCCAGAATTCCAGCATATATTCTCTTCGAAGGTCTAAAATGCGCATCTTGTTTTCCATGTCCTCGCGCATATAGGCAATCTGCCAGTCTCTTCGCACCTGCATTTCCTTGCGAAGATGCTCTGCCTGAAGAATCATTGTACGTAAATCCATCGCAGTTCTGAATGCATAAGCAAAGTCAAAGACAAATACGAGTGTAAAGCAAAATACGATGACACCAAGTAGGTCTAAATTCAGGCTTACGACTAAATCGGAAAATGGTTTATGCACAACATAGATCAAAAGCAGGCTAAGTACTCCCCATGCAAGGGACGATACAAGGCAAATGTGTCCGTGCAGCTGAATCTTACGATAAGAATAATCCCAGTAACGCACTTTGAAAAAAGCAAGCATCACAGTGCCAATGATATATTCCAAAATTGTAGCAGCAATCATGCCGACGAAATATACGAGAACTGGACATGTTTTTACCGGAAGCGTAACAAACAATACGCAGATTGCACCAAATCCATAAATAGGAAGCCAGGGTCCTTTCAAAAATCCCCGGTTGATTAATTTTTTATTTTTGGCGGAAACATAACAGGTTTCAAAACACCATCCGAAAACGCAGTAGAAATAGAAAAAAGCAAGCCACTGCTGAAAATGATAATAATACATACTTCTATTATAGTATAAGTTATATGAAAATAGTCTGCAAATTTTAAGTGAATTCATATAAAGACATATAATATGAATGAATAGAACAAATGAATAAGTTTATTAAGGCTGTGATAAAGTTTTGTATAGGTCTTTTATCGAAAGGAGAAATTTTGTATAATACCTATAGAAAATGCTTGTGTAAACGATAGAAAAACTATATATAAACGTTTGAGGGAGAAAAATAATGAAGAAAGTCGCATTGATTACTGGTGGAACCGGGGGACTTGGTATGGTTCTTACCCAAGATTTGATCGAATTAGGTTATCATGCTGTATCTATTTCAAGAAATGAAGAAAAGATAGAAAAAGCAAAAATGATGATCAATTCACCAAAAGCTGTATTCTTACAGGGTGACATTACAAAAGAAGAGGATGTAAGTTATGTTTACCGTTACATTTTAGATAATTATGGTTATCTGGATGTGTTGATTAATAATGTTGGAGCCATGGCTGGCGGAGGATTAGAAGATATTTCTCCAGATGCATTTGCACGAATTATGGAACTGAATGTTAATGCTCCATATCGTGTAACGCACAGAATGCTTCGATTATTAAAAAGAGCAGAGCATGCGAACGTTGTTAATATTTCGTCAATTGCTTCTGAAATCACCGGAGGTTGTATGGCATACTCTGCAAGTAAGGCAGCAATGGATATGATGACAAAATCTCTTGCAAAAGATCTTGCAAGCTACTATATTCGTGTAAATTCCGTAAATCCGGGTGTTATTAACACAAAATTTCAGGTTACTAATCATCTTATGGAAGCAAATGACTACGAAAGCTTCCTTCAGAACTGTGCGAAAAGTTATCCACTGGGCACAGGAACAGCAAAAGATGTGGCGAATCTTGTGGAATTCCTAATTTCTGACAAAGCAAGATGGATTACAGGGGCTAATTATATCATTGATGGTGGTCGCTCTGTTAATTTGTAGACAAAATTACAATTGTTATTGAAAATATGTTCAAATCACAGCATGACTGTTCGCACTTATACATATGTTCTAAAAAAATAGTTGACGTTGTATAAAAGGGATACATATAATGTTATTGTAAGCAAGAAAATTAGTTGCTCTTGAGGAGGGAATGATGAAGAAGATAGTTGATGACTTAAGATTAATTTATAAGTGCTGTGATTTATATTATACCGATAATATGACACAACAGCAGATTTGTGATTCCTTAGGTTTATCTAGAGCAACTGTTTCACGTATGCTTCGCATGGGTCGAGAACAGGGGATTGTAAGGATTGAAGTAATTAATCCAATCAACTTTGATTATGGAAAACTTGAGAAAGACTTAGAAAGAAAGTACGGACTCAAGGAAGTAATCATTGTAGACAATCAGCCACTCGATACAGAAGAAGATAAGATCCAGCGACTGAGTGAAGCGGGATTTGATTATCTCTCACATGTCTTCAAAGATGGTGATACGATTGGGCTCGCAATGGGATATACCTTATATAATATTGCGAATGTTCGAAAAACTTATGACTTTGACAGACAGTTTTTATTTGTTCCACTGTTTGGTGGAATCAGCCAGGCCAGAATGGGCAAGGTTGATGTACAGGCGAATCAGATTGCCATGAATTTCGCGCAGAAGTTTGGCGGACGCTATGTACAGTTCTTAGCACCAGCTGTTTTCCAGAATGAAGATGTTATGAAAGGCTTCTTGCAGGAAAAATCAGTAAACTATATTTACGAATATTTTGATCGTTTAGATAGTGTAGTGTTAGGTGTGGGGATTCCGGATCGAAGAGATTCCACGATTGTTGCAGCAGGCTACCTTGAGGATAAAAAGATGGATGAGTTTGTTGAGAGAGGAGCAATCGGAGATATTGCACTTCGAATCTACAACAGAGAAGGCAATATGGAACCTTTCCGAGAATTCAATGACAAAGTGGCATCAATACCTGTTCATATGCTCAAAAAGGTGAAAAACCGAATCGGCATCGCCGGAGGAGTGGACAAGGTAAATGCAATAAAAGGAGCAATCAGAGGCAAGTATATCAATATTTTAATTACTGATATTGATTGTGCTCAGAAGATGCTCTAAATCTAATGCCGATGTTTAGAACTTCACATCACTTGGGCCTTTTGGATGTAAGTTCTTAGCATAGACAAGTGTATTATTTAATAAGCAAGGAGGATTTTAGACATGCTTAATATGGATACTAAGTTAATCAAGAGAGAACAGGAAGGCAATATCATCATGACAGGTATCGTTGGTGCTGGTCAGATGGGTCGTGGTATGGTTACACAGATGTGCTTAATGCAGGGCATCAAAGCAGCAGTTGTAGCTGACCTTAAAATGGAATTAGCAGTAGCTGCCTTCAAATATGCTGGTATCACAGATGAAATGATCGCACAGGTTGATACAGTTGAAGAAGCTAACGCAGCTTTAGAAGCTGGTAAATATGTTGCTACAACAAATACAGATATCGCTTGTTCCGCAGACGCTATCCAGGTATTAGTAGACGTTACAGGTCATCCAGATGTTGGAGCTATGCTCTCCATCAAAGCTATGGACAACGGTAAAGACGTTGTTATGATGAACGTTGAAACAGACGTTGTTATTGGACCTTACTTAAAGAGATATGCTGAATCTAAAGGTGTTATCTACACCGGTTCCGCTGGTGACGAACCAGGTGCTGTTATGGAAATCTACTGCTTCGCAAGAGCAATGGGTATGACAGTAGAAGTTATGGGTAAAGGTAAAAACAACAAACTTGACTATGACTGCAACCCTGATACAGTTTTACCAGAAGCTACAAGACGTAAGATGTCTCCACGTATGCTTTGCGCATTCAAAGATGGTACAAAGACAATGGTAGAAATGACAGCTATGTGTAACTACACAGGTTTAATCCCTGACGTAATCGGTGGACATGGCCCAGAAGTTTCTCCAGGAACAGAAGGTATCAAAGAATGTAACGAACTCTTCAAACTTAAAGAAGATGGCGGTATCTTAAACAAACATGGTGTAGTTGAATACGTTAACGGTATCGCTCCTGGTGTATTCGTAACAGTTTCTACTCCAAACGAAGAAATCGCTTACCAGATGGGTTACCACTCCATGGGTCCTGGACCTCTTTGGACATTATATCGTCCATACCACTTATGTAACTTAGAAACACCATTAACAGTTGCTAAGTTAGTAATTGACAAAGAACCTCAGTGTGTACCTATTGATGGTTTAGTAGCTGAATGTATCACACGTGCTAAGATCGACCTTAAAGCTGGTCAGACAATCGACGGTATGGGTGGTTACACAACTCATGGTTCTATCTGTGAAGCTACTGTATCTGATGAAAACAAATACGTACCATTCGGCTTAGTTACACCTAACGCTGTAATGAAGAGAGATGTTAAGAAAGGTCAGTTAATCACATTAGATGACATCCAGCTTGACACAAATACATACGTATACAAATTACGTCAGGAACAGGACAAAATTTACGGAAAAACAAACTTACTTTAATTAGTAGATAAGGGTTCATTATTCATTTTTGAATTAACCGTAAACAATCATATAAAGCAAGCGCGCCTGTAAAGGCGCACTTGCTTTATTAAAAAAGAGAAGACACTGATATCTCAATGTCATAGGAAAGGATATATATTATGCCAAAAGCTGAAACCCCATTTTTAATTGTCAACCCAAAATCTTACTTATACGGACAGAAAAGTTTAGAATTAGCTAAAGCAGCTGATGAAGTTGCTAAGGACACAGGCCTTCAGATTTATTTTACATGTCCTTACGCTGACATCAGAATGATTAGAGAAAATACAGAAAATGTTATCGTTTGTGCACAGTCCATGATGCCTTTAACACCAGGTCGTGGTATGGGACACATCCTTCCAGAATCTTTAAAAGAAGCTGGTGCTGATGCAGTATTCTTAAACCATGCTGAAAACCCATTAACAGTTGCAGATCTTTACGCTACAATCAAACGTGCAAAAGAATTAGATATGATCACTGTTGTATGTGCTGACTCTGTAGTAGAAGCAAAAGCTGTAGCATGCATGGATCCAGATATCGTATTAGCTGAACCAACAGACTTAATCGGTACAGGTCAGGTTGCAGAAGATTCTTATACAACAGATACAGTTGCTGCATTAAATGAAGTAAATCCTAACGTATTAGTTATGATCGCTTCTGGTGTATCTACAGCAGCAGACTGCTACAACGTTGTTAAATTAGGTGCTGATGGAACAGGTGCTACATCTGGTATCCTTAACGCTCCATCTCCAGCAGTTCGCGTACGCGAAATGGCTGAAGCAATCGTTAAAGCTTACAAAGAACGTGCATAATTCACAGATTTTATATATAAATTTTAAGATATAAATTTTTAAGGAGAATAAACAATGGCAATTTATAAAGAAACCATTAATTTAAAATCCCATGGTATTACACCAACATTTTTAGATATCACACCACAGGTAAAAGAAGCAATCGCTAACAGTGGTATTCAGGATGGTATCGTAATCGCTCTTACAGCTCATACAACATGTTCTGTATTCTTCGAAGAATTCGTACATGACTATGTTGGCGGCGACGGAATCGATAAAGACACAGAATTCCTTCAGATTGACTTAAACAAATGTTTACAGAAAATCGTTCCTGATCAGATGGAAATGCCACCAGCAGGTGGATACATGTATCCGGGTGAAGCTCATTTCGTAGACGTTGAATCCTGGCCAAACGCAGCAGAATACCTTCCAGATGGAGACCGTCATGCATTATTAAACGCTGATGCTCATATCAAAGCTACAATGCTTGGCAACTCTGCTACATTAGAAGTAATCGATGGCAAATTAGGTGTTGGTTCTACAGGTTATATCTACTTCGTAGATTTTGACCGTACAAGAGAACGTCCACGTAAAGCAAGAGTAATCGTAATGGGTGAATAATAGGAGGATTTTTCAATGTTAGTAAACTCTAAAGAATTATTTAAAAAAGCACAGGAAGAACATTTCGCTATTCCTTCCGCTAACGTATTAGATATGGAAACAATCAAAGCTCATGTAGAAGTAGCTGAAGAATTAGGTTTACCATTAATCATTGGTGTTGCTGAAGGTCATTTAGGACCAAACATGACATTAGAAGATGTTGCAATCATTGGTAAAAAATATGCTGAAGCAGCTTCCGTACCAGTAGTTCTTCACTTAGACCATGGTATGAGCGTTGAAACATGTAAGAAAGCAATCGACTTAGGTTTTACATCTGTTATGATCGATGCTTCCATGAAATCTTTTGATGAAAATGTAGCTACAACAAAAGAAGTTGTTGAATATGCTGCAGCAAAAGATGTATCTGTAGAAGCTGAAATCGGACACGTTGCTTCTAACTTTGACACAAGTGATACAGAAGCTTTATATACACAGCCAGAAGAAGCTGCTAAATTCGCAGAACTTTCCGGATGTGATTCCTTAGCTATCTCTATCGGTACAGCTCATGGCGTATACCAGGCAAAAGCTATTCCAGAAATCAGCTTTGATTCCTTACATGCAATCCATGCTGCTACACCTTGTCCATTAGTACTTCACGGTGGTTCCGGATCTGGTGATGACAACTTAAACAGATGCGCAAGAGAAGGTATCTCCAAAGTTAACATCTATACAGACCTTTACCTTGCAGCGAGAGAATCTTTAGCAAAAGCTATGGAAGAAAATGATCCAAAATGTGATTTCAGAATTTTAATGGCTGCAATCAAAGATGGAACAAAATCCTGCTTAAAACACTACTACGAAGTATTCGAAACAAAATAAGAGTTTGTAGTGATATAAAAGAAAAGGAAGGCAGCTTTGTTGCCTTCCTTTTTGGTATAGGAAACTTCGTTTCCATACCAAAAAACGCTCCGCGAGGATGTGCACTCGCGCGTAATGTATATGTCGCTGTGCGACCGCGCTCGGCGCGAGAGTTTCGCGAGCGAAACTCATTTTAAAAAACCACATATGTTTTATATATAAATGCCCTATATATAAAAGAATTCTATAAAATAGTGCTTTGTCTTACCTCTAACTGTGTCAAATGACACAGTAATTGTGTGATTTATCAAAATTTTTGGTAAAATAAGATAAATTAGATGCAAAAACATTGACACTCTATTGTGAAACCTTTACAATAAATTATGATATCGGTTTTAGAGATGAAAGGAGATTGCACTATGAAATTCAGAGCAAAAATTACAGGTCATGGACCAGATGCATTTACATTTTTAGGTGATCCAGATACTAACTTTATTATTATCTTCAACGAAGATGCTCCAGACGCATTAGCTGAACTTTGTGTATTACATGAAATCACAGACTTACACGCTGACGTTGTAGCTGGTGACTTATTAATCATCAACAACGTACCATTTACAGTATCTGCTGTAGGTTCCGAAGCTAACGCTACATTAAGAGGTCTTGGTCACTGTACATTAGACTTCAAGGGTGGTCCAGAACCAGAAAGACCAGGCTGCATCATGTTAGAAGGTGAAAAACCACTTACACAGGATGACTTAAAAGCTGGTGCATTAATCGAAATCTACTAAGATTAAGATTGTATTATCATTATAGAAGTTTGGGCATAACTATCTTGTTATGCCCATTTTTTTCTAAATAAAAACTAAACATAAACTAAATTTAAGTGGAACTCATTGGTAGATTATACATTATAATGAAAGAAAAATAAGAGGTATCAAGAATGAAATATCGTGCTAAAATTACAGGAAATGGTCCAGATGCATTTGCATTCTTAGGCGATCCAGATACAAACTTTATCATCATTTTCAATAACGACGCTCCACCAGCATTAGCTGAATTATGTGTTCTTCATGAAAAAGCAGAATTATTAGACAATATTAAAAAAGATGACGTTATGATTATTGCAGAAAAAGCATTTACAGTAACTGCAGTAGGTTCTGAAGCAAATTCTACATTAAAAGCTCTTGGACACTGCACACTTGATTTTAAGGGTGGCCCTAAACCTGAAAGACCAGGATGTATCATGCTTGAAGGAGACGATCCTTTATTACCATCTGATTTAGTAGAAGGCGCTATGATCGAAGTATACTAATCGGTGTTGATTTTCGTATACATGAATGAAATTTTAAAAAACTATAAATATTAGACGAAAGCTCCGTGTTTTTATATAGCACGGAGCTTTTGCTTTTATAAAATGTTTCTGTTATAATTACATTGCTATACTATGGAAAGAAGGTAGTAATA
>JAZUED010000041.1:0-4204 GCA_045640005.1 Candidatus Fimousia sp. | reverse complement strand
GCTTCTTCTACATCCATTGGTTTGATTGCAAATTTCTTGCTCTTTGTAATGCGGATTACTTCATCTGGAGTGTCATCTTCGATTTCGAAGAATTCTTTTTTGAATTCTGTTCCGGATAACTTCTGATTTAATAATTTTGTTTTATATCTTCTAATCTGTCTTTCGATGATATCCACAACTAAATCAACAGATACATACATATCAGAGCTATCCTGCTCTGCACGAATTACCTGACCCTTCATAGGAATTGTAACTTCGATTTTCTGTCTGCTACGTTCCACACTTAAAGTTACATGTACTTCTGTATCTTCTGTGAAAAACTTCTGTAATTTACTAAGCTTGCTTTCCACTGTTTCTCTTAATGAATTGGTTACTTCTATATTTTTCCCACTAATAATAAAACGCATCTATATCGCTCCTTTACAATTTCATTTGTTTTATTATATCATACTCCCGTTCTTTTTCAAATAAGTACGATTATTTCTACAACAATACTCAATTCACTCTAATTGTATGACAATTAAGTGAATTTTACTTCATTAAAAAACTTTAAAAAGATTGTTAAAAAGTGTTTTTTATTCAATTCTCACAAAACGTTCGTTCGTTTTGTGACACTTTAATTATCCACCGATTCCACACCTTTTCCTGTGGATAATGTGGATAACTCGGGGGATAACCCATTTTTCCTATAAAAAAGCCACTTTTTTAACTCACATCCTGTGGACAAATATGTTGAATAACTTCCGAACACCTGTTGTGGTAAAGAACATTCGTTTCTTTCTTATATATGTTTAACAAAATTTTGTGAAATGTGTTTTTTTCTTATTTTCAGACTATTTGCACAAATATTTGAATATGGGGTTAACAATGAAAAGTGCGCATTCTTGCGAAACGTTTTTGATGTTATGGAAATGAATTTTTCCATAACCATCAAAAAAAGGCTGCACACTTAATGTGTACAGCCTGTATAAGCATATTCAATATTAGATTAATCTTCTTACGCAACGAATCTTACGATATTTTGGATTGGAGCGAATGCAGATACCAGTTTTCTTGTTACTTGCGTGGATGATCTTGTTATTACCAATGTAGATTGCAACATGTCCATAGTAACAGATGATGTCGCCAGGTCTTCTGCTGCTGTAAGATACTTTTCTTCCTTTTTTAGCAATTGCAGAAGAGGAATGTGGAAGTTTGTAACCAAAATGTCTGTATACGGACATTACAAAACCAGAACAGTCTGTTCCATGTGTTAAAGAAGATCCACCATAGCGGTATGGATTACCTAAAAACTTTTTAGCATAAGCACAAACTTTTGAACCCTTGCTAGAACCGCTAGAAGAACTAGAAGAACCAGATCCTTTATTAGAGCTTGAACTATTTTCAATTGCTCCTGTTGTATTACTTTCTCCGACAGCTACTTCACCAATTGCTGCGGATGTGATTTCAGATGCAGATGCAAGACCAGCACTGAAAGCTACTAAAACTACTAAAATATATGCGATAACTCTGATAGATAATTTACGATTCATATTACTTTCCTCCAATATTAATGTAACGAATTTACTATTTCTTTTTACAGTTTGTATTGTAACACAGAGATATTAGTTTGTAAACATTATTTCATAATATTTGTAACATTTTCGTAACATTTATCGTTCTTTTCATAACATTTGTTAATATTCCACAAAAAAACGAGGCAAACTGCCTCGTCTTAATCATTTCATATTATTACTGTCTGTCAAAATATCTCTTTCCACTAGATGGCTTAAAATATGTTCTGATATATCCATTCGTGGAAACAATTACGAATTCATTGCTGTCTTCTAAATAATAAACATCATCGCCATCTTCTTTTTCAAGCTTATGTAAAGCATCCTTGGAATTGATAACACGGTTCGCACCTGCTACATATTCATCGATGGAATCATAATCAAATTCATCACCATGCTTATCCCAATGCTGTTTTAAAAGCTGATCATTCTTAAATTCATATTCAATCGCTGTCTGAGATTCATCCGCAGCATCTTCTTCGTAGGCATCCTCTTCTACAGCTTCCTGCTGATCGCTGTTATTATCAACACTTTGTTCAATCTTTGTATCATTACCTGAAATAAATGGAAGATCCACATCTGCTACATTGACTCCAACGGAAGATAATAAAACAACTGCCGCTAAAGCAATGAGTGATTTCATCTTGCCTGAAAATTTATTATTATTCATTGCTGTATTCTCCTAATCAAATTCTTCTAAAAATATAATAACACAAACAGGTCCAAATCAAAAGAATTTCTATTCGATTACGCAAGCAAATATTTACGTATTGCTTCTACACAGCCACCATGGTCATTATCTGCCACATACACATCTACATATGGTGCAATGCTTGGTTTGGAATTTCCCATTCCAATTGCAAGTCCTGCTGCCTTAAGGCCTTCAATATCATTATCTGCATCCCCAACCATAATTGTTTCTTCTATAGAAAGACCTAGATGTTCACAAAGCTTACGCAGCCCTTTTCCTTTGCTCACACCTTTTGCCGTTAACTCCAAAGAACCTAACTCTGCATGTACCATTTCCACAGGAATCCCAGCTTCAACCATTCGTTTTCTAGTACGTTCACGGACTTTGGGACTTCGATGATACAGATTCATTTTTTCCATATCCATTGGATCATTCATAAACCAATCTTTCACGTCATCCACCATGTAGCACACGCGACGAAACATTTGCTTATAAACGCCCATTCCATAATCCTCCATGTGTTCCCAGTCGGACTTAGACACAATGGATTCCTCATTCAGAAACTGAATCATAATATCTTCTTTTTCTGCAATATCAAAAACCTGCTGCACGATTTCTGCTTTCATCGGATGGGAATAAACAGCTACTTTCTTTTTTGTATCATACACTAAAGCTCCACTGATACAGCAATAATAATCCACATCCACAAGCTCCTCTTCGTATTCAGTCAACTCCGATGGCCCACGACCTGTGGATAAGATAATGGTTTTCCCAGCCTGCTTTGCTTCATGTATTGCTTTTATCGTCTCAGGATCGATTTCTTTTCGACTATTTAATAATGTGCCATCCATATCAAAGGCGATTAATTTGTAAGTGCTCATTTATTTTATCCTCTTCTTTCATATTTAAACATACTCAAAATATGATACATCATATCACATTCAGATGCAAATTCCTCGTGCCGAGAGCGGTCGCATAGCGTCGAAACAAAAAAGAAAAGAGAGCGATCAATCTCACTCTCTTAACTAATATGAAAAATATATAAATTGAGAACTTATGAAATAGCTTTAAATGCTTCTTCTAAATCCTGAATGATATCATCGATATGTTCTGTACCAATGGATAAACGAATTGTGTTTGGTTTGATATCCTGTTCAAGAAGTTCTTCTTCGCTGCACTGGCTATGAGTTGTTGTAGCCGGATGAATAACTAAGGATTTTACGTCAGCTACATTTGCAAGAAGGGAGAAGATTTCTAAGTTATCGATAAATGCATGTGCTTCTTCCTGTCCACCTTTAATATTGAAGGTAAAGATGCTTGCACCACCATTAGGGAAGTACTTATTGTAAAGCTCGTGGTCTGGGTGGTCTGGGAGGGATGGATGATTCACCTTTTCAACGAGCGGATGATTGCTTAAGTATTCCGCTACTTTCTTTGTATTTTCAATATGACGATCTAAACGAAGGGATAATGTTTCTGTTCCCTGTAATAAAATAAATGCGTTGAATGGGGAGATGCATGCACCAGTATCTCTAAGTAAAATCGCACGGATGTAAGTAGCAAATGCTGCAGGACCTGCTGCTTCTGTAAATTTCACGCCATGGTAAGATGGATTTGGTTCAGAAATCCAAGGATATTTGCCGGAAGCTGCCCAGTCAAATTTACCACCATCAACGATAACACCGCCGAGGGAAGTACCATGACCACCGATGAATTTTGTTGCAGAATGAACAACGATATCTGCACCATGTTCTAATGGACGAATGAGATATGGTGTTCCAAATGTATTGTCAACAACAACTGGAAGCCCATGCTTATGTGCGATTTCTGCGATTTCATCGATATTTGGAATATCGGAGTTTGGATTTCCTAAGGTTTCTAAGTAGATTACCTTTGTATTGTCTTTGATTGCACCTTCTACTTCTCGAAGATCGTGAGCATTTACGAAAGTAGCTTCAAT
>JAZUED010000040.1:0-3531 GCA_045640005.1 Candidatus Fimousia sp. | reverse complement strand
TTGATTGTCTTGATCCAGAAATCTGGTGTTCCCATGGAGAGACGATAGTCAAATCCCATTCCGCCAGCTTCAATTGGAAGACACATACCTGGCATACCGGACATATCTTCGGCAATTGTCATTGCATCAGGATTGATTTCGTGAATTAATTCATTCGCTAACTGTAAGTAAACAAGTGCGTCTGTTTCTGTGTTCAGGCTGTAGTACTTGCTATAAGTATCAAAGGAAGTTCCTAAGCCGTGATCTTTATAAATCATGGATGTTACACCGTCAAAACGGAATCCATCAAAGTGGTAAACATCCATCCAGAATTTTAAGTTGGATAATAAGAAATGAATTACTTCGTTCTTATCATAGTTAAATAATTTTGTACCCCATGCTGTGTGGTTTCCTTTTTCACCAGAGTGGAAGTACTGATATTCTGTACCATCAAACATGTTAAGACCTTCTGCTGTATTCTTAACTGCATGGGAATGAACAACGTCTAATAATACACGAATGCCCATCTTATGAGCTGTATTGATTAAGGATTTTAATCCGTCTGGATTGCCATATTTTGAAGATGCTGCGAAGAAGTTAGATACCTGGTAACCAAAGGAACCATAATATGGATGTTCCATGATTGCCATAATCTGAATGGTGTTGTAACCAAGTTCTTTTACACGTGGTAAAGTATTGTCGCGGAATTCTTCATAAGTACCGATTCCGTATTTGTTCTGAGCCATACCAATATGACATTCGTAAACAAGTGGTACATCTTCGCCCTTGAAGTTTTCGTCTGTCCAGTCAAATGGTGCGTAAACATCCCATACTTCTGCATCAAATCCGACAGTCTTTGGATCCTGTACAACTCGTGTTGCATAAGATGGAATACGTTCAAATACTTCGCCTTTGTGTTCCACAACGGCTTTAACTTTACAACCATTCCAAAGTGCATCTTCGCCTTCTAAGAAGATTTCAAATACACCGTTGTCTAACTTTTTCATTGGATGAGATTTTTTATCCCATTCATTAAATTCTCCAGTGAACCACATCTTGTCTGCAGCTGGAGCCCATTCGCGGTAATACCATCCGCCATCTTCCTGATGAATACCATAGAATTTGTGCCCATTGGCAAAATCTCTTAAAGTCGGAAAATCCTTTAATAAAGCTAATTTCTTGCTTTCATACTGACTCATACGATTTTTTATGTCATTTTCAAATGGCTTTAGTAATGGATCTAATTCTGTAATTCTATATGGCATATTAATCACCTTTCCTTATATTTATAGTAATTATTCAAAAATTGCATAAAATATGCTCTATTTATCTGTATATATTATACTATAAAGTCGCCTTATATGCAAGAATACCCGAAATGCTCTTCGCGTCAATAATCTGTCCGTTCAAGATCATTTCAACTGCTTCATCCATCGTTACTGCAAGCAGATCAATCTCTTCTTCCGGATCTAAATTCTGCGCTGTCTTCACTAAATCTTTTGCCACAAAGATTGGAATCATCTCATCACAGAATCCAATTGCAGTAATGATTTTGATGAGAAAATCAATCTGACCTGCTTTATAGCCTGTCTCTTCTTCTACTTCTCGTGTCACACATTCAAGTGCTGTTTCGCCCTTTTCAATTCCGCCAGCCGGAATTTCATATGTTTTGTAATCTAAAGCATTGCGATACTGATATACAAGAATGATTCTTCCATCCGGGAGTACTGGAATAATCGCAGCCGCACCAGGGTGCTTTACCAAATCCCATTCTACCACCTGGCCATTCGGAAGTTCTAAGATATCCTTATAAAATCCAACAACCTTCCCCTGATACATCAATTCCTGTCTGATTTTCTTATAGTCGCCCATATTACATTCTCCTGTCTATATTGATTTCAAAATTATACCCAATTCCTATTATAGCATGAAAATGAATTTTGTTTTTGTATATGAATAAAGTTCCTATACAAAAACAAAAAAGACGACAGAAAAACTAGTTTTCTGTCGCCATAATTATCATGATTATTTAGCGTAATCAGTTGCTCTGGATTCACGGATCACATTAACTTTGATCTGTCCTGGATATTCTAATTCAGCTTCAATCTGTTTAGAAATATCGCGAGCTAAGATTACCATATCACTATCACTTACCTGTTCTGGAACTACCATTACACGTAATTCTCGACCTGCCTGAATAGCAAAAGTCTTATCGACACCCTTAAATCCATTGGCAATGTCTTCTAACTGTTTTAATCTTGTTGTGTAGCTTTCTAAAGTTTCACGTCTTGCACCAGGTCTTGCAGCAGAAATTGTATCTGCAGCCTGTACAATGCAAGCAATCAGGGACTGTGGTTCCACATCTCCGTGATGTGCTTCTACCGCATTGATTACAAGTGGAGATTCTTTATAACGACGACATAAATCTACACCGATGGAAATATGAGAACCTTCCATCTCGTGGTCAACAGATTTACCAATGTCATGCAGGAGACCTGCACGTTTCGCCATACGAACGTCTACACCAATTTCAGCAGCTAATAAGCCGGATAACTGGGCAACTTCGATAGAATGCTTTAATGCATTCTGGCCATAGCTGGTACGGAATTTCATCTTACCTAAAAGACGAATTAATTCCGGATGAATACCATGAACGCCAACTTCTAAAGTAGCAGCTTCGCCTTCTTCACGCATCATAGCTTCTACTTCTTTTGTTGCCTTTTCTACCATTTCTTCAATTCTTGCTGGATGGATTCTACCATCAACAATTAATTTTTCAAGAGCAATTCTTGCAATTTCTCTTCTCACAGGATCAAAACTTGATAAAATAACAGCTTCCGGTGTATCGTCAATGATTAAATCAACACCAGTCATTGTTTCTAATGTACGAATGTTTCGACCTTCACGACCAATGATTCTACCTTTCATTTCGTCGTTAGGAAGCTGAACTAAAGAAATTGTTGTTTCAGCGACATGATCTGCAGCACACTTCTGAATCGCAGTTACTACATATTCTTTCGCTTTTTTGGAAGCTTCTTCTTTTGCTTTTGTTGTCATCTCTTTGATCATGACAGCAGTTTCGTGCTTCACATCATCTTCAACCATAGTCAATAAATATTCTTTTGCTTGTTCAGAGGTTAAACCAGAAATACGTTCCAGTTCCTGTAAGTGTTTTGCCTGAAGTTTTTCAACTTCTGCTTTTTGCTTATTTAATCTGCCTTCTTTGGATGCAAGAGACTGTTCCTTACGATCTAACTGATCTGCCTTGCGCTCAATTGCTTCTTCTTTGCTAAGTACACGCTTTTCGTACTTCTGAAGCTCTGCACGACGTTCTTTTGTTTCTTTTTCGAACTCATTCTTAGCCTTGATTGTTTCTTCTTTCACAGCAAGACTTGCTTCGCGCTTGGTGGATTCAGCTGTCTTAATTGCATCATCGATAATAGATCTTGCTTTTGTTTCTGCATTACCAATTGTTGCAGCGTCAGCATTCTTCTGCTTGTTAACACCAGCAACTATACCTGCACCAACACCAATTACAAGACCAACGATAGC
>JAZUED010000039.1:0-9492 GCA_045640005.1 Candidatus Fimousia sp. | reverse complement strand
ATTGCTTTTTTCCCGTTTACAATCCGATATACTCCGAAGAACCTTAAGGATTCTTGGTAACAAATTGTTTACTAATGAGTACTCGTCCTGCGTTGTCCTGTCACGTAGTGCTTCGAGGAGTGTTGGAGAAGCTTGTTATTTAATACTTCTCATCGTTGGGAAAAGCAGTACGTCTCTGATTGCCTGGCTGTCTGTAAGTAACATTACAAGACGGTCAATACCATAACCGATACCGCCTGTTGGTGGCATACCGATTTCTAATGCATTTAAGAAATCTTCATCTGTATGTTCAGCTTCGTCGTCGCCTGCTGCAGCATTTGCATCCTGCTGAGCGAAACGTTCACGCTGATCGATTGGGTCATTTAACTCGGAGTATGCGTTACACATTTCCCAAGTGTTGATGAATAATTCGAAACGTTCTACCTTTGTTGGATCTTCTGGTTTTTTCTTTGTTAATGGAGAAATTTCGATTGGATGATCCATAACGAATGTAGGCTGGATTAAGTTTTCTTCAACATATTCTTCGAAGAATAAGTTTAAGATATCACCCTTCTTGTGGTGAGCTTCGATTTCGATTTCACGTTCTTTTGCAAGAGCTTTTGCTTCTTCTTCTGTGATGTTGTCGAAGTTGATTCCTGTGTATTTTTCAACGGCATCTGTCATTGTGATACGTTCAAATGGTTTTGCAAGGTCGATTTCGATACCATTGTAGGAAATTACTGCGGAACCACAAACAGTTTCAGCTAAGTAACGGAACATAGATTCTGTAAGTTCCATCATGCCATTGTAGTCTGTGTATGCCTGGTATAATTCCATAAGTGTAAATTCTGGATTGTGACGTGTGTCAACACCTTCGTTACGGAATACTCGGCCGATTTCGAATACTCTTTCTAAACCACCAACGATTAATCTCTTTAAGTATAATTCTAAGGAAATACGAAGTTTTACGTCTTCATTTAACGCGTTGTAATGTGTTTCGAATGGACGAGCTGCTGCACCACCTGCGTTAGATACTAACATTGGTGTTTCAACTTCCATGAAATCACGTCCTGCTAAGAAGTTACGGATTTCCTTGATGATCTGAGAACGTTTTACGAATACATCTTTGGATTCTTCGTTCATGATTAAGTCAACGTATCTCTGACGGTATTTTGTATCTGTATCTGTTAATCCATGGAATTTTTCTGGAAGTGGATTTAAGCTCTTTGTTAAGAGTGTCATCTCTTCTGCATGGATAGAGATTTCGCCTGTTTTTGTACGGAATAAGTAACCTTTAACGCCGTAGATATCGCCGATATCGGATTTTTTAAATGTAGCGTAGTCGTCTGTTCCGATTACGTCTCTTGCAACGTATAACTGGATTTTGCCCTGTAAATCCTGGATGTTAGCAAATGATGCCTTACCCATAACACGCTTGAACATCATACGTCCAGCGATGTTTACGTAGATTGGCTGAGCATCCATGATGGCTCTTCTGTTGTTATATTCTTCGTTAACAGCCTGTCTGGCTTCTTTTTCGTCCATGCCTTCTGTGTTTACAGGAACGATTTCACCAATGATCTTAGCTTCGTGAGCTTCATAGATTGCCTTAGCTTCTGCTGTATGGTGAGTCTGATCATAAGATGTAATCACAAATGGATCGTTACCAGCTGCCTGAAGTGCTGCTAACTTTTCTCTACGAACCTTCTGAAGCTGGTTTACATCCTGCTTCTGGTTCTGATTCTGATTCTGCTTTGCCATGATATCCTCCAATTAATCTATCTTCACAATTTGCCCGTTTGTAAAGCAAATTATCTCTGAATGTCTACTACTTTTACTTTGAATGTTCCTTCTGGAGCTTCGTATTCTACTACATCACCGATTGTTGCGCCGATTAAAGCTGCTCCCATAGGAGATTCGTTGGAAATTTTGTTATTTAAAATATCTGCTTCTGTGGAACCAACGATTTTGTATTCGTCTTCTTCTTCGAAATCGAAATCATAGATTATAACGATACATCCAACGTTTACTTTACCCTGTTCATAATTTTCTTCGTCGATTACTTCTGCGTATTTTAAGATCTGTTCTAATTCTTCAATACGAGCTTCGATGTCACGCTGTTCATCTTTAGCTGCATCGTATTCTGCATTTTCAGATAAGTCGCCCTGTGCACGAGCTTCTTTTAATTTCTGTGCTACATCTTTTCTACGAACAACCTTTAAGTTTTCTAATTCAGCTTCTAATGCGTTTAAACCATCAAGGGTCATAAGGTTTTTCTTTGCTTCTGCCATGATAACCAAAATCCTTTCTATATAAATGTTTACATACTAAGTGCTATTTTAACTACGATATTATACCCTAGCAACTTGCTTATGTCAACAAAACCACCCACTTTTCACGAGGAATGATGTATAATAATTTTACTAACATATTTTTATAAAAACATTTTATTCAACATATTTTAAAAGAGGTAACGTAACAAATGAATATCAACGAAATGAAAGTATTCGACTGCCCTTGTGGCATGACTCATGATACGGTCATGGACCACGTGGACATCTCCTTAGGGGCAGTGCGCCATATTCCGGCTTATCTTAAGGAAAAAGGCATCCATTCCGTATTTGTGGTAGCTGACATAAACACCTACAAAGCCGCTGGACACGATTTAGAAAATGCTCTCGCAGACGGAAACATTTGCACCGACATGTATGTCATTCCTGATGAGGGTGAAGTTGTTCCTGACGAGCGTGTGGTTCTTGGCATTATGATTGCAATGAAAAAGGATTATGACCTGATCATTGGCGTTGGAAGTGGCACGATCAATGACATGTGTAAATTCATCTCCTGGCGATTAAAGATGGATTATATCATCTGTGCGACTGCGCCTTCGATGGACGGCTATGCGTCTGTGGGTGCACCACTTATGATCAATAATTTAAAGACTACTCTTGACTGTCATGTACCAATGGCAATTTTCGCTGACGTGGATGTTCTTCGTAGAGCACCAATGAATATGATTCATGCTGGTCTTGGCGACATTTTGGGCAAATACACTTGCCTTACGGACTGGAAGCTGTCTCATATCATCAACGACGAGTATTACTGCCAGCACATCGTGGACATAGTAGAAGGATATATTAAAATGGTAGTAGAAACTGCTGATCAGGTAAAAACGAGAAGTCCGGAAGCTATTTCAGCCATCACAGAAGCACTTGTGGGAACTGGCATCGCTATGAGCTTTGTCGGCAATTCCCGTCCGGCTTCCGGTAGCGAACATCATATTTCTCACTATTGGGAGATGAAATATATCATGGATGGCAAAACTCCTGCTCTTCACGGCATTCAGGTCGAAATTGGTACCGTTGGTATCGTTCATTTATATGAAGAATTAATGAAGATGGATGTGGATTTTGAAAAGGCACGCGCACATGCAAATGCTTACGATCAGGCTGCCTGGGACGAAAAGATGAAGGAGCTTTATCTCGTCTCCGCTCCTGGTGTCATCACATTAGAACAGGAAGTTGGCAAGAATTCTGCCGAAAAACATGCCAAACGTATCGCTATCATCGAAGAAAAGTGGGACGAAATTCATGCTATGGTAAAAGAAGCACTTCCAACCATTGACCACGTTCTCGGCATTTTAAAAAGTCTCGGAGCTCCATACAAACCATCTCAGGTTGGCATTGATGATACCTTAGTTTCTGATAGTATCGTCGTTGCCAAGGAAGTAAGAAATCGTTATGGATTATTACAGCTTCTCTGGGATCTTGGTATCGAAGAAGAGATGGGTAAAAACTTAGCCGAATATTATCACACGATCTAAATTAGAAAGGAAAATAATCATGAACAAACCATTAATTGCGGTTCCAATCGGCGATCCAGCCGGTGTCGGACCTGAAATCACAGCCTTAGCCGTTGCATCCGACGAAGCATTTGCCGTTGCAAATGTCATTGCCGTTGGCGACAAATGGGTGATGCAGCAGGCAATTGACATCACAAAAACAGATCTTAAAATCAACTTAGTAGCGGATCCTTCCGAAGGCATCTATGAAAAAGGGATATTAAATTTAATTGACCTTAACAACATCGATCCAGACAAGTTCGAATTCGGTAAAGTAAGCGCCATGTGCGGTCAGGCAGCATTTGACTACATCACAAAAGCAATCTTCTTAGCAAACGAAGGAAAGGTTGATGCTGTTTCCACCACACCAATCAATAAGGAAGCTCTTAAGGCAGCAAATGTTCCTTTCATCGGCCATACTGAAATTTTCGGTGCGCAGACAAACACAGCCGATCCACTGACCATGTTTGAAGTTCACGGCATGCGTGTATTCTTCTTAACTCGCCACGTATCTCTTCGCCAGGCATGCGATATGGTGACAAAGGAACGTATCATTGACTATGTAAAACGCTGCACGGATGTATTAAAAACACTTGGAGTAACAGAAGGCACGATGGCCATCGCAGGATTTAACCCTCATTCCGGTGAACACGGACTTTTCGGCTGGGAAGAAGTAAATGAAGTAACTCCTGCAGTGGAAGAATTACAGAAGATGGGCTATGACGTTGTCGGACCAATTGGCGCTGACTCTGTCTTCCATCTCGCTCTTCAGGGTCGTTACAACAGCGTATTATCTCTCTATCACGATCAGGGACATATCGCAACAAAGACTCTTGACTTTGAAAGAACTATCGCGATTACCGGTGGTATGCCAATCTTACGTACTTCCGTAGACCACGGCACAGCATTTGACATCGCAGGCAAAAACATCGTAAGTCCGGTCAGCATGATTGAAGCCATTTTATTAGGCGCAAAATACGCACCAGGATTTAAGAAATAACAATTCACGTAAAAAGGCACCGGTCAAACGACCGATGCCTTTAATTTTTTTCTTATTTATCATCATCTTTATGGATAAAGCATTTATCAATATATACGATTGCTGCAAATACGAATAAGACAGTTAAACCAAGGTTTAATTTCATGCTTCCTTCCGCAGCACCTGTAATGATTCTAAAATCCTGAATGATGAATAGCACTGCAGCGAGTGTATACATAACTACTAATGTGTAATTCCATTTCATAATATCTTTACTCCATTCTATTTAATAAGTTCCATCACGAAGCGAACGTTCATATTCTCCTAACAGAATACGAAAATCATCCATCGTTTCTACTTCATTGATCTGACCACGAAGGCGGGAAGAATTCGGATAACCATAGGTATACCAGGCAACATGCTTTCTCATCTCACGCATACCTGTATATTCACCCTTAAAATCAAGCATCATCTCACCATGACGTAAAATCATGTCGATGACCTCCTGAAAATGAGGTTTTGGCAAAATCTCACCGGTTTCCATATAGTGGTTCATCTGTTTAAAAATCCACGGATTTCCTTTTGCAGCGCGCCCAATCATAAATGCATCGCAGCCGGTTTCCTCATACATACGCTTTGCGTCCTGAGGAACAACGATATCTCCATTACCAATGACAGGAATCTTCACCGCTTCCTTCACCTTGCGGATGGTACCCCAGTCTGCCTGACCGGAATAGTACTGTGTGCGGGTTCTTCCATGAACTGCAATGGCACTTGCACCATTCTCCTCGACAATCTTTGCAATTTCGGGAGCAGTTTCATCGTCCACTTCAAATCCTTTACGGATTTTTACGGTTACCGGAAGCTTCGTTTTAGAAGAAATCGCTTTTACGATTTTTCCAATCAGCTCCGGATTCTTCATAAGGGCGGAGCCTTCCCCGTTATTTACTATTTTGGGCACGGGACATCCCATATTGATGTCAATAAAGTCGAATCCCGAATCTTGTATTTTCACTGCCATATCTGCCATCAGTTCTGGATCTGAACCAAAGAGCTGCACTGCGATTGGATGCTCCTCATCGCTTGTCTTAAGCAGTGGTAATGTATTCTTGTTCCCGTAAAATAAGGCTTTCGCACTGATCATCTCAGTATAGAGCATACCACAGCCCATCTCCTTACAGAGAAGTCGAAATGGCCAGTCAGTCACTCCCGCCATGGGTCCAAGAACAAAATTGTTATGAATTACTTTGTCTCCAATTTTAAATACCATAAATAATCGCTTTCACTCTTATTTTTCTTTATTCTTCTTATAGAGAATTTCAAGACCTTTTAAAGTAAGATTCTGATCATAAATGTCAATGAGTCCTTTTTCGTTGGTTACAACTTTTCCAAGTCCACCGGTTGCAATTACTTTAAGATCCTGATTACCGGTTTCTTCACGAAATTTTTCTACCACATATTTTGTTTCACCGATACAGCTAAAATATACACCTGCCTGCATTGCAGTAACGGTGTCCTTAGCAAGAACAGAATGCTTTTTCTTGATTTCGATTTCAGGAAGCTTTGCTGCTTCTTTCCATAAAACATTTGCAGAGGACTGAATTCCCGGAACGATTAAGCCACCGATAAATTCACCCTTCTCATTGATGTAATCATAGGTTGTTGCTGTTCCATAATCGATGACAACTGCAGGGCCGCCATAAATCTCATAAGCTGCTACTGCATCTACAATACGGTCTGCTCCAAGCTGTTTTGGATTGGATGTTTTAATACTGATTCCTGTTTTAATGCCAGGGCCAACAATAATTGGACGTTTGCCAAAATATTTATAAATGGCATTTGTAAAGGAATACATCATCTTTGGTACAACAGAGGAAATGATTGTATCCTCAATATCCTTTGGATCAAATCCTTTACGACGAACCATATCATACACTAATACACCGTATTCATCAGAGGTACGGCTTTCTTTAGTAGTCATACGGAAAGTACCAAGAATATTCTGACCATCCATAATCCCCATTGTGATATTTGTGTTCCCAACATCAACTGCTAATAACATAACTAATTCTCCTGTGTTTCAAGTTCTTCTCCTAAGAAAAACACACGATAATAGAGTTCTAAGGTTTCCCAAAGATCTCTCTTCTTAATCTGCATATCTTTAATCTTAAGAGCACTGCCTATCTCATCAAATAACAAATCATCTTCTCTGGAGGAAGCAACCAGATTCAGATTTCCATCTTCATCAAATTCTAATGTGATCACTCCTCCTACTTCTGCTGTATATAACACACATGCAATTTTTAACTCATCCTTAACCTGCTGTGGCAGAGAATTAAAGTCCGGATTCAGATAAAATTTCTTTTCGTAGGCACTTGCGCCACATAATACTACTTGATCCTGATACATAACTACCTCCATCGTGATCATATAAGGCTTCCTACGGCACATATATGATCTGTTTTCGTTTACTAAACATACCCGTACAGACCACGGACAGATACCTCTCCGGATAGTACAGTTTCTTTTTTACCGCTGCCATCTTCAACAATTAATTCGCCAAGTTCGTTGATTCCAATGGCTTTGCGGATTTTTTCCTCTCTGTTTTTGATTATTTTTACTTCTCTTCCGATATTCACAAGGTAAGATTCATATTCCTTTTTTACCTTCCATAAATCACCGGAAAGAAGGAACGCTTCATAGAGGCGTTCAAATTGCTGGCAAAACTCTGCAATAAGCTTTGCTCGCTCTATCTTCTGACCACTTTCTAAATACAGCGATGTAGCCATGTCAGAAATTTCAGGGGCAAAGTCCTTCGTGTTGGCATTGATTCCGATTCCAACGACAATATAGTGAATTTCATCCATATCTGCGTTCATCTCGGTTAAAATACCCGAAACCTTTTTCCCATTGACAATGACATCATTCGGCCACTTAATCTGTGGAGAAAGTGTGGTCATCTCATCAATCGCCTTTGTAAGTGCAAGGGCGGTAATGATCGTCACCATGGAGGCCTTCTGAGGTTCCATCTTTGGTCTAAGCAACAAAGACATCCAAATTCCAGTTCCCGGTGGAGATATCCAGGTACGTCCCCTTCTTCCTCGTCCACCAGTCTGCTCTTCACATACAGCAAGAAGGCCATTGCCTCGTCCATCTCTTGCAAAATCGTGAATACGCTGATTGGTAGAATCTGTCACTTCAAAGTATTCCACCTCGCGACCTGCCCACACGGCATAATTATAAAGGCTGATTTCTTCAGCCGTAATTCGATCAGCATTGCTAACCAGATGATACCCTTTTCTTGTTACGGATTCGATTGTGTAGCCTTCTTCTCTTAAGGAATTGATGACTTTCCAGATTGCGGTACGGCTTACGCCAAGCTCTTTTGAGAGCTGTTCCCCGGAAATGTATCCATTTGTATTCTTTAAATATGAAAGAATGGCTGTCTTCATTGGTTCTCCTCCATTTTTGGTATCATACTATTATATAATAGCTATTTTATAAAATCAAGAAGGCTGCCATGAATATGACAGCCTTAAAAAAATTTATGTGGTTTATTATATCCCCTCTTACTTATTCAGTTTTCTATATAATAATGTAAGTACAATTCCGACTACACTAAGTCCGCATGCAACTAAGAATGCCTGCTGGTAGGTACCATTTGCTGCGTAGAGACGGCTCATTACCTGAGGTCCGAAGAATCCGGATAAGGCAAAACCGATAAACATGATACCATAGTTTACACTGTTGTTTTTAGAACCGAACTGATCCGCTGTAAAGCCAGGAAATACTCCCATAAAGGATCCAAATGCAACACCGACTACTGCAACGCCTGCATAGAAGGTTGCAACCGTTCCCTGCCCGGAAATAAAGAGGCAAAGCATACCGATAATAGAACATACACAACCAAGTGTTAATGTATTGATTCGTCCAATCTTATCGGAAAGAGTTCCTGCACAGATTCTTCCTGCTGTATTAAATAAAGCAAGAACGGATACTGCAGATGCTGCTGCCGCTGGTGTCATACCGATCATGTTCTGGGCAATACCGGATGCCTGAGAAATTACCATCATTCCGGAAAATGCTCCTGAAGTCAATAAAATCAACATAATATAGAAGACAGGTGTGGAAAGCATACCCTTCCAGTCTTTGTCGTTACCCTTTGCGGAAACATTTGCCGGTGGAGTGTAACCTTCCGGAATATATCCGTCCGGACACTGTTCTAAGAAAAGTGTGCAGATGATGATGATTACCATAAATACTGCACCAACTGCCTTAAAGGCGAATGTTGCATCTGTCTTGCTAACGATTGCTGTTACAACGGGTGGTAATAATACGGAAGAAAAGCCGTAAGCTGCAGTTGTAAGCCCTCCGGTAAGACCACGCTTATCTGGGAAATACTTTACGCTGGTGGAAATGGTACTACCATAAGCCATACCAAGACCAAGACCTGCAAGTAAACCATAAGATACAATTAAAAATCCAATGCTTTTTGCGAATCCGGAAAGAATCATGCCTACACCAAACATAATGCCGCCGATCATAATTACTTTCTTTGGTCCTAAACGGTCATTGAACCATCCACCGGAAATCATGGTGATCGGTCCAACGGAGTTTGCGATGGTATAAACGATGGCTAAGTCTGCCACAGTCACTGCCATTCCTAAATTGCTGCTAAAATATTCTGCCATGG
>JAZUED010000038.1:0-4374 GCA_045640005.1 Candidatus Fimousia sp. | reverse complement strand
ATATGGTTATGGATGCGCCTACAATTGATGTTATTTTGCCAAGATTCTTAGAATTTTGCGGTGAAAGCATTTTAGTTGCTCATAATGCAGAATTCGATACAGGATTTATCAAGCAAAAAGCACAAGATTTAGGGCTTCCATATGATTTTACAGTCGTTGATACGATGACACTTTCCCGTGTCCTTTTAACGGGTCTTGCAAAATTTACCTTAGATAACATTTGTAAGCATCTAAATATCAGCCTAGAACATCATCATCGTGCAATTGATGATGCCACAGCAACGGCTAAGATGTTCCAGAAGCTTTCCGAGATGTGTAAAGACAGGGATGTGTATACTTTAGCTCAGATTAATGAGCTTGGAGCCGTATCTGAAGATATTATTAAAAAATCCAGAGCTTATCATGGCATTATTCTGGTGAAGAATGAAACCGGACGAATCAACTTGAATCGTCTTGTTTCCGCTTCTCATCTTCAGTATTTTAATCGAAGACCTAGAATGCCGATGAGCTTGATTCAAAAATACAGAGAAGGACTGATTTTAGGTTCTGCCTGTGAAGCAGGGGAACTGTATCAGGCCATTTTAAATGAAAAACCGGAGGCAGAAATTGCAAGAATCGTAGATTTCTTTGATTATCTTGAAATTCAGCCGACTGGTAACAATGCTTTCATGATTGATAGCGAAAAGGTGGATAATGTAAATTCCATCGAAGATATCGAAAATATCAATAAAAAAATCGTAGAGCTTGGTGAAAAATTTGGAAAACCGGTTGTAGCAACCTGTGATGTCCATTTTCTGGATCCTGCGGATGAACAGTATCGTAGAATTCTTATGGCAGGAAAGGGATTTAAGGATGCGGATAATCAGGCACCGCTCTACTTTAGAACAACCGAAGAGATGCTTAGTGAATTTCAGTATCTCGGCAGTAAAAAGGCGAAAGAAGTTGTTATTACAAATACGAATCTGATCAACAGTTGGATTGACCGAGTTTCACCGGTTCATCCGGACAAATGTCCACCGGTTATTCCGGATTCAGATAAACAGCTTAGACAGATTTGCTACGACAAAGCGCATGAAATCTATGGACCAGATCTTCCGGAAATCGTTGTGGAACGTTTAGAGAGAGAATTAAACTCTATTATCAGTAATGGATTTGCCGTAATGTATATCATTGCGCAGCGTCTTGTTTGGGATTCCGTAGATCATGGATATTTAGTAGGTTCTCGAGGATCTGTAGGATCATCACTTGCGGCAACTATGGCTGGTATTACGGAAGTTAATCCTTTGGCGGCGCATTATATTTGCCCTCATTGTCATTTTACAGACTTTGATTCTGAATTGGTTAAGTCTTATACAAAGATGGGTAAATCAGGATGTGATATGCCCGACCGAAATTGTCCGGTATGTGGCAGGCCGCTAATAAAAGGAGGACACGATATTCCATTTGAAACCTTCCTTGGATTTAAAGGGAATAAAGAGCCGGATATCGACTTAAACTTCTCCGGGGACTATCAGGCACAGGCCCATGCCTATGTAGAAGTAATTTTTGGCAAGGGAACCGCATATCGTGCAGGAACTATTGGTACTCTTGCTGAAAAAACAGCTCGAGGATACGTATTTAAATATTTTGAAGAACGAGAAATCAAAAAGAGAAACTGCGAACTTGACCGTATTGCAGCTGGATGTACTGGTGTAAAACGAACAACCGGTCAGCATCCGGGTGGTATCATTGTAGTGCCTCATGGACGAGAAATCTATGAGTTTACCGCTATTCAGCATCCGGCAAATGATATGAATACGCCAATCGTTACAACGCATTTTGAATATCATTCTATTGACCATAACCTGTTAAAACTTGATATTCTCGGGCACGACGATCCGACCATGATTCGTATGTTAGAGGATCTGACAGGCATTTCTGCAACCACCATTGCGTTAGATGATCCTGGTGTTATGTCCTTATTCCACAGTACAGAGGCCCTAGGTATTAAGCCGGAAGATATTGGTGGAATTGAGATGGGTTCTCTTGGTGTTCCTGAATTTGGAACGGATTTCGTAATTCAGATGTTAAAAGATATCAAGCCAAAGAGCTTTTCAGACTTGGTACGTATTGCAGGTCTTTCTCATGGTACAGATGTATGGCTTGGCAATGCGCAGGAGCTGATTAACAGTGGCACCGTTAGTGAAATTGCTGACTGTATCTGTACCCGTGATGATATTATGATCTATCTGATCAACATGGGACTTGATTCTGAGCTTTCCTTTAACATTATGGAAAAAGTACGAAAAGGTGTGGTTGCCAAGGGTAAATGCGGCGACTGGCCGGAATGGAAGGCTGAAATGGAAGCACATGATGTACCGGACTGGTATATTGAATCCTGCGAAAAAATCAAGTACATGTTCCCGAAAGCTCACGCTGCCGCTTATGTTATGATGGGTTGGCGAATTGCATGGTATAAGGTATATCATCCGCTTGCTTATTATGCAGCATTCTTTAGTATACGTGCATCTGCATTCTCCTATGAGCTCATGTGTTTCGGTAAAGAAGCGCTTGAGAGACATTTGGCTGAACTTCGTAAGACCCCAAAAGATCAGCAGACTGCCAAAGATCAGAATACAATCAGGGATTTACGAATTGTGCAAGAGATGTATGCACGTGGCTTTGAATTCATGCCACTTGATATTTATCGTGCTAAGGACCGATATTTCCAGATTATTGATGGGAAGATTATGCCTTCCTTTGCAAGTATAGACGGCATGGGAGAAAAAGCGGCGACTCAGGCTATGGAAGCAGCAAAAGATGGTATGTATACATCCATTGATAATTTCAAGGATCGTACAAAAGTCAGCGGAACCATTTGCGAAAAGATGAAGGAGATGGGCTTATTTGGCGATCTTCCTGATTCTGATCAGTTAACGTTTGATTTTCTTACAAATTTCTAATTGCATTTTTATAAAAGGTATGATAAAGTATATTAGAACATATAAATAATGATATTTTAAGATAAGAGTGGGCTTTGAGGAGTCCACTCTTATTCGTTACATGGACAAGGAGGAAGCAAAGTGGCAAGAAAAGCAGATATTGTAAGCCGTGTAGAAAACCTTGTGATGCCAATCATCGAAGATGGGAACTTCGAACTTGTTGATGTGGAATACGTAAAAGAAGGATCTAACTGGTACTTACGTATTTATGCAGACAAAGAAGGCGGCATTAACATCAATGACTGTGTAGATATCAGTCGCGCATTAGAAGTAAAATTAGATGAAGAAGATTTTATTTCCAATGAATACATTTTAGAGGTCAGCTCTCCAGGACTTGGTCGTCCTTTAAAGAAGGAAAATGACTTCAGAAGAAGTGTAGGCAAGGAGATTGATCTTAAATTATACAAAGCAATCAACAAACAAAAAGAATTTACCGGCGTCCTTACTGGTTATGATGATGAAACCGTTACTGTGGACGTTGATGGAGAAGAAATGACATTTGTCCGCAAGGACTTAGCACTTATTCGCTTAAGCTTAAATTTTTAGGAGGAAATCATGAGTGAATTAATCGACGCTTTAGACGCGTTACAGAAAGAAAAAGACATTGACAGAGAAGTCATCATCGAAGCAATTGAAGCATCTTTAGTAGCAGCATGTAAGAGAGACTTTGGAAAATCCGATAACATTCGTGTATTTATTGACCGCGAAACAGGAGATATGTCTGTGATTGCTGAAAAAACAGTTGTAGAAGAAGTTGAAGATTCTGCATTAGAAATCAGTCTTGCAAAAGCACAGACAATTAAAAAGACATATGCACTTGGCGATACCGTTGATGTTGTAATCACTCCAAAGAACTTTGGTCGTATTGCAGCTCAGCATGCAAGAAGCGTAATCGTTCAGAAAATCAAAGAAGAAGAACGTAAAGTAATCTTTAATCACTTCCAGTGCAAAGAAAAAGACATTATTACAGGTGTTGTTCAGCGTTATATCGGCGATAACATCAGTATTAGCTTAGATGAAAAAACAGAAGCAATTCTTAATAAGAATGAACAGGTTAAGGGCGAAACATTTATCCCTGGCGACCGTATCAAGCTTTTCATCATTGAAGTTAAGGACACAAACCGTGGACCAAGAATTCTTGTATCCCGTACACATCCAGAACTTGTAAAACGTTTATTTGAAAAGGAAGTTGCAGAAGTACACGATGGCGTTGTAGAAATTAAAGCAATTGCACGTGAAGCAGGTTCCCGTACAAAGATCGCTGTATGGTCTAATGATGAAAATGTTGATCCAGTAGGCGCATGTGTTGGTGTGAACGGTACACGTGTTAACAATATCGTCAATGACTTAAAGGGTGAAAAGATCGATATCATCAACTGGAGCGAAAACCCAG
>JAZUED010000037.1:0-5807 GCA_045640005.1 Candidatus Fimousia sp. | reverse complement strand
TGATATTTAATTGTTTCTAAATCTAATCTTTATAAATATTATTCTTACTACTTAAGAGTTTAACGATGACAATTATAATTAACTAAAAAATGTTGGTAACTATCAATGACAAATAAATTATGGGTAAAATTAAAAATGTTAGAATTATAAAATAAAAAGTTTTGGTTTTAGTCTGCTATTCTGGTGGTCCGTCCTCCTTGGAAAATATTTCTGCGATAAACTAAAATGATTTGCAGATACTCCGATATGAAATTGTCTTTTTAAATTCAGGTAAACATTAGCTCTTATGATTCTTAAATACTCTTTACGATTGCCAGATGACAAATGCTCTACTCATCCAATCTGGGAAAATGTGGTCTGATTACCTTTACTTAAGTTATAATTCAATTATAATGGAAATATTATAATTGTCAATACATTTCTTTATTTTATGCATATATTCAGAATATTCAGACATTAATTCCATGTTATAATATTGAGGTTAATTGCAATCGTAAATGCACGGTTGCAATGACAAACGCACAAAAAGGAGATCAAATATATGAAACCACAGAAAAATGGTGGGAATCCTCTTGGAACTCTGCCAGTCAATCGTCTATTAGCCAAATTTGCCGTACCGAGCATCATAGCTATGCTGGTAGGCTCCTTATATAACATCGTCGATCAGTACTTCATCGGAAACAGTGTAGGATATCTTGGCAATGCCGCAACGAACGTTGCATTCCCGCTGACTCCATCCTGTATCGCCATCGCCCTTTTATTTGGAATCGGCGGTGCCTCAGCATTTAACCTGGCCATGGGTGCCGGAGATAAGGAAACAGCCGAACATTACATGGGAAATGCTTTATTCTCCCTTGTAGCAGGCGGACTCCTTTTGATGATTTTTGTACAGCTTAATATCACTAAGTTAATCTACTTCTTTGGAGCAACGCCTAATATTGCTCCTTACTCTATTGCCTATATCAGCATTACATCCTTAGGCTTTCCATTCCTGATTCTAACATCTGGTGGATGCCATCTGGTGCGTGCCGACGGAAGCCCAGCATTTTCTATGTTTTGTAACTTGGTCGGTGCTATCGTCAATACGATTTTAGACTATACATTTGTCTTCGTTCTTAATTGGGGAATTCAGGGTGCAGCTTTAGCAACCATCATCGGTCAGATTGTATCCGCTTTGATGGTCATCATTTACCTTGCAAAATTTTCGAAAACGGTAAATCTTCATATCAGACACATGATTCCAAAGGGACGTTATATCGGCCGTGTGGCATCTCTTGGAACTGCGCCATGCAGTAATCAGCTTGCCATGATGATCGTTCAGATTGCACTTAATAACTCCCTTACTTATTACGGTGGACAGTCCGCTTACGGAAACGACATTCCTCTTGCATGTGCAGGGGTAATCTCTAAAGTCAATATGCTGTTTATGTCCTTCGTCATTGGTATTTCCCAGGGTTCCCAGCCACTGATCAGTTTCAACTACGGTGCGAAGAACTTTGACCGTGTAAAACAGACTTATCGTTCTGCCCTTACAGTTGCAGGAACCATCGCTGTTATAGCATTCATCATGTTCCAGGTATTTCCTCGAAATATTACTTCTGTTTTTGGAGATGGATCACCGGAATACTACGGATTTGCCATTCGTTACTTCCGAATCTTTTTGTTCTTCACCTTCTTAAACTTCATTCAGCCACTGACTTCGAATGCATTTACAGCCATCGGAAAGCCGGTGCAGGGTATGTTCTTATCCTTAACAAGACAGACCATTTTCTTACTTCCATTGATCCTGCTTCTCCCTCTTTTCATGGGAATTGACGGAATCTTATTTGCTGGACCAATTGCAGACTTTAGTGCCGCTGTAGTAAGTTTTGTGATGATTCGAAAGGAATTTAAAAAGAAAGAATATCAATAAAAAAGAAAACAGGTCCCACAAATCAATTTGTGAGACCTGTTTTTTGATTATCTTAAAAACAAGTATTTTATAAAATAACCCTTCTCCATCTATAAGTTTATCACAATCTATTCATTCACACAATAATTGCAAGATTTTTTCTATGATTATATTTTTGTCTATTCAAGTTTTCTATAAACTGTCAGATACATTGTTGTAAAACATGCAAGGCCTCCAACAGCATTTGAAATCGGTTCTGCTAAGAATACGCCTAACACTCCAAGACCTGCTACTTTCGGTAGCAGAATGGTAAGGGGTACAACGATGATTACTTTTCGGAAAATGGAAAAAAACACCGCATTCTTCGCTCTGCCAAGTCCGGTAAATACCGACTGGCCACTAAACTGAAAGGCCATCATAAAAAATCCAAAGAAATAGATTCGAAGAGCCTGTGCTAAGATATTGCTTCTTACCGACCCCAGCGTAAAATCATTTTCTTTCTTTTCAGCCACAAAATCACCTTCTTAATCAAGAATTATTTTTTCACTTTTTCTCACATATATATTTTCACCTGTCATGTTCTCACTGCACGCCAGGAAATTCTGTTAAAAAGGGCGTGAATCAATCACGCCCTAAAAAAACTATTTAAAATTTTCTCTTCCAAAGTGTTGGTGACATAATCATCAGGAATGGGAAGATCTCAAGTCGTCCAATTAACATGTCCAGACAAAGGACAATCTTTGATAATGGGGAGAAGAATCCAAAGTTACAAGTAGATCCTACCAGATTGATACCTGGTCCAACATTATTCAAAGTAGTAAGAACGGATGAGAAGGTTGTTGCAAAATCATAATTGTTGAAGGATACAATCAATGTAGAAACTGCAAGAATGATCATGTATGCGAAGAAATAGATATATACACCACGCATCGCATCATCACTAACCTTTTTGCCATTAACCTTGATGACATTAACGGATTTTGGATGAAGAAGCTGTTTTACCTCTCTGCTGATACTCTTAACGATCATCTGAATACGAGAAACCTTCATACCACCACCGGTAGAACCACCGGAAGCACCAACCATCATAAGCACCATCAGGACTGTCTTAGAAAACTCCGGCCACTGGTCAAAGTCCGCTGTACCAAATCCTGTTGTAGAAATAATCGCTGCTACCTGGAAGGATGCATATCTAAATGCATGAAGCAGGCCACCATACATATGGCAGATATTAATGGTAATTACTGCTATTGCAACTGCAATAATTCCAAGGTATACACGAAGCTCTTCATTCTTAAATACACTCTTCACATCTTTAATTAAAAGAAGGAAGTACATATTAAAGTTAATACCGAATAAAATCATGAAAATGGTGATAACACCATCAATATAAGCACTGTCATATGCTCCGATACTGGAATTCATGTTAGAGAAACCACCAGTACCGGCAGTACTAAAGGAATGAACGATCGAATCATAAAGATTCATACCGCCTAGTAACAAAAGTACTACTTCAATGACTGTAAGTGCTAAATACATCTTATATAATAATGCTGCATTCTGTCTTGCCTTTGGAATGATCTTATCCTTATCCGGACCAGGAACTTCCGCACGCATCAGATGCATCGCATTCTTATCATTTAATGTGGTCAGCATAAGTACGAATACGAGCACACCCATACCGCCAATCCAGTGGGTAAAGCATCGCCAGAACAGGATACCCATTGGAAGTCCTTCAATTTCAGAAAGGATAGTTGATCCTGTTGTCGTAAATCCGGAAATTGTTTCAAATACCGCATCTAAATAAAATGGGATACTTCCGGAAATCGTAAATGGGATTGCTCCGAACAATGACCATAAAATCCAGGCAAATCCTACGATAACAAACCCTTCTTTTCCATAAATCTTTGTATCTTCCGGTGCCTTTAAACCAGTCAGTAAGAATACAACACCAAGAATTGCACTTGTGATTAAAAAGGAGGTAAAGCAGCTTTCCCTATAGATCAGGCACACAACAGCAGGAATCAAAAGAACAACCGCTTCAATCCCAAGCATTCGACCTAATATATATTTGATCATCTTAAAATTCATAATACTATCAGCTCCTATTATTTCAGAATTTCATCAAAGTTCTGAACCTTCTTGTTCATAGTGACGATAATGACACTATCTCCTGGCTGAATTACATCCATACCACCAGGTACAATTACTTCAGAACCACGTGCAATTGCTGCAATCAGATTATTCGCCTTGATTGGAAGATCCTTTAATGGAATATTGACATATTTTGCAGTGTTACCAATCACAAATTCCATTGCTTCAATCTGTCCATTCACCAGCTGATAAATAGATTCAATATTTTCACTCTTCATGGAACTATGACGAGCACGTACATAGCCAAGAATTAAGTCAGCTGTTAACGCCTTTGGAGAAACAACACTGTCGATTCCCATCGCATCTGTCATAATAGAAAGACTTTCTTCTTCTACTTTGGCAACGATTTTCTTAACGCCCATAGTCTTTGCATAGAAAGCTGCAAGCATGTTTTCTTCATCTACACTTGTGAAGGAAACAAATGCATCTGCACTTCTAAGACCTTCTTCTTCTAAAAGCGCATGGTCTTTTGTATCGCCATAAATAATGGTTGCTTCAGGAAGCTGTTCTGCCAGTTCCATACACTTGTTATAATCACGTTCAATGATTTTCACCTGCATCTTCAAATCAATCAGCTGTTTTGCAAGATAAAAGCCTAAACGGCCACCACCAATCATCATAACCTTACGGATTTTCTGACTTGCCTGACCAATTTTTCTAAAGAACTGTTCTACTTCGCTGTGAGCAGCAATGATATGAATCTTATCACCAGCCTGAAGAGTAAATTCTCCATCAGGAATAAATACTTCCTTACCACGTTGAACGATTCCCACTAATACCTTAACAGAAAGTGTTCTTGCAAGGTTTTTAAGCACCATGCCTTCTAATGGGCTTCCATTTCGGATTGGGAATTCTACCATCTCAACCTTACCCTTTACAAAGCTTTCAACCTTAGATGCTGCCGGGAATAAAAGCACACGTGCAATCTCATCTGCAGCTTCCATTTCAGGGTTAACTGCCATGGAAAGTCGTAAATCTTCTTTTAAGAAATTAATCTGATTATAATAGATTGGATTTCTTACACGGGCGATGGTATGTCTTGCGCCAACTCGTCTTGCAACAAGACAGCTTAACATATTAATTTCATCAAGAGAGGTACATGCAATAACAAGATCTGCATGGTCTACACCAGCTGCTCTCTGCACGTCTGCATCTGCACCGTCTCCTGGAATACAAAGTACGTCTAATGTGTTAGAAGTACTGGATAATTGATTTTCATTCTGGTCAATGACTACTACGTCATAATCGTCTTCGGAAAGTTCAGTCGCAATTTTGTGACCAACTTTACCGTCACCAATAATTACAATTCTCATAATCTTATCTCCATTACAAGTTTGTTATTTTGCAGCTAAATCAGAGAATAATTCATCTTTATATACACCGTCAGCAAGAAGTTTTGCAAAGGATTGTACAACAATCTCTTTATCTTCTTTGTAAGTTACACCAAACCACTTATCCTGTGTATCAAGTACCTTTACGCTGATTTTTCCAGCCTGTAAAAGCCCATCGATGTGAATTGGAAGAAGATATTCTGCTTTGCATTCTTCTGTTCCAACTCGTTCAAAAAATTCAACAAATCCTTCTTTTAAAAGTTCCATATATTCTGGAGTTAAGCCCCACATATTCATGGAAACATAGGATTCATCATCAATTGGAGTAAGCACTCCGTCTCTGTCAACTGCTGCACCATCTGCTGTTTTAACAATGTTAGAAGTTTCATCCACACCAGTTAATTCATTGTTTTCATTAACCTTGCAGACAC
>JAZUED010000036.1:0-4670 GCA_045640005.1 Candidatus Fimousia sp. | reverse complement strand
CTTGATCAGCTTACACCGGAATATGGGGAATTATATGAAGGATATCAGCAGTATTTAGGAGCGAAAAGTCAGTTAGAACAGGGCAAAAAAGAAATTGATGCAGCCGGTGCTAAGATTCGAAGCTCTAAGCAGGAATTAGACCGAGCAAAAGCACAGTTAAGTGCTTCTGAAAAACAGATCAAAGATGGATGGCAGGCCTATTATGATGGTTTCAAGGAATTAGATGAAGCAGAAGTAAAATATCAGGATGGCCTGAAAGACTACGAAAAAGGTCAGAAAAAAGCAGATAAAGAATTTAAAAAGGCGGAAAAGAAGATTGCAAAAGCGAAGAAAGATCTTCGTAAATTAGAAAAAGGAAAGTGGTATGTGTTAGACCGTAATAAGATTCAGTCTTACGTGGAATACGGACAGGATTCAGATCGAATTGGTGCGGTTGGAACAATATTTCCGATGATCTTTTTCTTAGTTGCAGCACTCGTTTCCTTAACCACTATGACACGAATGGTGGATACCGAAAGAACTCAGATGGGTACGATGAAGGCATTAGGCTATACCAAAGCACAGATTATCAGCAAATATTTAATCTATGCCGGCCTTGCAACTGCAATTGGAAGTGTGATTGGTTTCCTTGTGGGAGAAAAAGTCCTTCCGTTAGTCATCATTAATGCCTACGGTATGATGTATATTGGTATTCATGAAATTGTAGCTCCATATCGCATTGGACTTGGTGTAATTGCAGCAGGATTATCCTTTGTCATTACCCTTGGAGCAACCTTCCTTTCTTCCTATCGTGCCTTGATGGAAGTTCCGGCAGCACTTATGAGACCGGAAGCACCAAAGGAAGGAAAAAGAGTATTATTAGAACGTGTTCCATTGATTTGGAATCATATCAGTTTCTCCTGGAAATCCTCCATCAGAAACTTGTTCCGTTATAAAAAACGATTCCTCATGACCATTTTTGGCATTGGAGGAAGTATGGCACTTTTATTGGTTGGCTACGGGCTTATGGATTCGATTTCTGCCGTTACCGATAACCAGTATGCTACAATTAAAATTTATGATGCAGCGATTGCTTTTGATGAGGATGATGAAGCATTAAGTCAAAACATGGATGCGGTCTCTATGGAAAACAGTCTGAAAATCAGCACAAAAATCCGTGAAAACTCCATTGATATTGAGAATGAACATGGTACAAAAGGTGGTTACCTCATTGTACCAGAGTATCCAGAGGATATCGAAGATTTTATTGTTTTCCGCAACAGAGAAACAAAAGAGGTTGCAAAATTAAAAGAAGATGAAGTGGTGATCACTGAAAAAGTCTGCAAGATGTTAGATATTGAGGTGGGTGATACCATTTTGATCAAAGAAGGCGAGACGAAAAAGGTTGAAGCAAAAGTAGGAGCCATTTCTGAAAATTATATCAATCATTATATCTATATGTCTCCGGTTCTTTACGAAAAGCTTTATAATAAAACTCCTGTTTATAATGAGCTTCTGGCAAGATTTAAGAATGATAGTGTGAAAGTGGAGGATGCATTTGCAACCAAAGCCCTAACTATGGATGGCGTGGATTCTGTATCCTTTACAAGGACATCAGAGGAAGAAATGGCGGATATGCTTGGGAATCTTGATCTGGTAATCTACATCCTTATTTTTGCCGCTGGATTATTATCCTTTGTTGTTTTATATAATCTGAATAATATTAATATTGAAGAGCGAAGAAGAGAACTTGCGACGATTAAAGTTTTAGGCTTTTATCAGCAGGAGCTTGCCATGTACATTTATCGTGAAAATATTATTCTCACCTTGTTTGGTGAGGTGGCTGGTATTTTCCTTGGCATAGCCCTTCATCGTTATGTAATTTTAACCTGTGAAATTGATACACTTATGTTTGGAAGAAGCATCTCTGTAAAAGGGTATGTACTTTCCGCAATTCTTACCTTCCTCTTCTCGGTAATTGTCAATGTGGTGATGTATTTTAAACTGCACGGCATTGATATGGTTGAATCCCTAAAGAGTGTAGAATAGAAAGGGCAGTTTATGGTATAATTGTATGGAGTATTTATTTCGATTAAAAGATAGAAATACAGATATTAAGACCGAAATCGTGGCTGGACTCACGACGTATCTGTCCATGGTTTATGTCTTTAGTATTATCGTTGCAATGATGAAGAATGCAGGTGTTCCTGAGAATGCGGCATATACATCCATTTTACTGGCAGCAGGAATCGGAAGCATCATCATGGGTGTTCTTGCCAACTACCCGGTTGGTTTGGCACCAAGTCTTGGTGTAACTGTATTATTCTCCTCCACCCTTTGCGGGCGTATGGGATTTAGCTGGCAGGCAGGACTTTGTGCTGTATTTGTGGAAGGTGTTATCTTTCTTCTTATTGCTTATACAGGTATTCGAAAAGCGATCATGGAAGCAATTCCTCCTCATTTAAAGACAGCAATCAGCTGTGGGATTGGTTTTCTGCTTACCTTTATTGGATTAAAAAACTGTGGAATCATTGTTTCAAACGAACAAAACCTTGTTGGTTTAGGACATCTTCTGACTCCGGGGATATTAGTATCCATATTTGGTGTGGTTATTCTGCTTGGATTCGTTCTTTTAAAAGTTCGATTTGGTATGGTAATGGGTATGGTAATTACCGCAATCGTTGGTATTGTGGTAGGAATCTTTTTCCCAGATGCCAGTCTTCCGACGATCAATACGAACGCGACAATGCTTCAGGCAACCGGATCAAGTTTTGGCGCACTGGTTATGGGATTTAAGGAACTGTTCTCTTCGGTGAATGTATTGCTTGTTTTATTTTCCGTATTATTTGTTGATTTCTTTGATACAACAGGAACACTTCTTGCAGTCATTTATCGAACCAAGCTTCCAACAGTCAATGGAGAACCGGAAAAATTAAATCGCGCATTAACAGCGGATGCGCTTGGTTCTATTGTTGGAGCAGTGCTTGGTGCACCTTCCGTAAGCTCCTATGTGGAATCTGAAAGTGGGATTGAAAGTGGTGGCAGAACCGGGCTTACTGCAGTGACAACCGGGTTATTATTTATTGCATCTATTTTCCTGTTTCCTGTTTTCAATCTGCTTACTTCCTGCGTCACATCGCCGGTACTGATTATCGTTGGATCCATGATGATGGTGAACTTTGGCAATATCAACTGGAAGGATTACAGCGAAGCTGTTCCTGCTTTTGCCACTGTAATTATGATGATTTTAACCTATTCCATTGCCGATGGTATTGCATTTGGATTTATCATTTATGGTCTCACTGCCATCTTTACAAAGCGTTACCGCGAAGTATCTCCACTCATGTGGGTTATGATGGGACTTTTCGGATTATATTTCCTCATGATTTAGGAGGGATGAAATGGCAGTTTTAAAAAGAATTTATGATGAACAATCCTGGGAAGAACGTCTTGCTAAGAATAAGACTTATGATTTAAAAGAGCTTTGTGACCGACTTTCTCTTCATGAGGAGTGGGTAATGTCGAATATGGATTACCCGGCTTTTCTGGTCGAGTATTTTTCGAATCACTATGAGGCAGTATTGATGCTCCTTTCCATGGATGAATTAGAGCAGCTGATTCGTATCTGGAATCCGAAAGTAATTTTAGAGCATAGTGAGATTAATCAGAGACATCTTGTATGTTTAGAAGGGCTTGGATTGATTCGTTATTCCTATCAGAATAAGGAAATATATATTAACAGAGAAGCAGAGGCAAATCTTTGTTTTTATCTGCGAAGCAAAAGCTCAAAAAAGAAGATGGAAGAGTACCAGGACTTAGAATATGCCATCAAGGGAGTAATGTATCAGTGTGGAATCATTTCTACACGTGCTTTATATGAGATGTTAAAGGATGGACCACTTAGTCTTACGAAACAGTTTGTTCAGGAGTTTGCAATTGCCCGCATGAACCTTTGGAGTTTTGCCGGGGTTTTAAGAAATCGTCTCGGAGAATATTATTTAGAAAGCTTCGAGGTGAAGAAGAGAGAACAGGTTTTTGAAGGATGGATGCAAATGAATGAGGACTTCGCACCACTTTCTTTTGATGAAGCTGTGGCACTTGGCAAAGCCAGTGGCATCGGTATGTGGGAGGGAGTTCCACAACTCATTGATCTGTCTATGAGAACTCTTTTCAAAGATGGTATGGCGACAACCATATTTATGAAAACAATCATCTTGTATCTGCAGAATGGATATTCTGTGGAACAAGTTATGAATAAAGTGGAATCGAAAGTAACCGATTTCACAAAACAAGAGAGAGAACAATTTGAAAAGCTTTTATGTCTTTTGTATGATCATATTCCTCTTTATGAAAAGAGAGGTCATACAAGGGAAGAAGGTAAGCCAGTTCACGGTGGCTTTACCGTTATTCCTGGTGGAAAACAATAAGAATCACAATCTTACGAATCTTAAAGGAGAAGACTTATGAGCGCAAGAATTTTAGTTGTCGATGACGAAAAAGAAATTGCTGATTTCGTCGAATTGTATTTGAAGAACGAAAACTACGAAGTTTTCAAGTTTTATAACGGAAGAGATGTTTTAAAGTGTCTTGAGAATCAGACAATTGATTTGGCGATTCTTGATGTCATGCTTCCGGATATTGATGGATTTACATTACTCAATGAAATCCGAAAAAAACACACATTTCCAATC
>JAZUED010000035.1:0-1875 GCA_045640005.1 Candidatus Fimousia sp. | reverse complement strand
AATTACCTAAATAAATAATTAATATTTGGAGGTTTCTTATGAAATTTGGTTATTTCGATGACGCTAATCGCGAATACGTGATTACCACACCAAAAACCCCTCTTCCATGGATTAACTACCTCGGAAGCAAGGAATTTTTCTCATTAATCTCTAACACATGCGGCGGTTATACATTTTATAAAGACGCTAAATTGTTAAGATTAACAAGATACCGTTACAACGATGTTCCATTTGATATCAACGGTAAATATTTTTACATCAAAGATGGTTCTACAATCTGGAATCCAGGTTGGCAGCCAACAAAGACAGATTTAGATTCCTATGAATGTCGTCATGGTATTGGATACAGCCGTTTTACATCTGTAAAGAACGGATTAAAAGCTTCTGTATTAACCTTTGTACCTGTAAGTGACAATTGTGAAGTTAGCCAGATTACATTAACAAATGAATCTGACAGCACAAAAGATTTCCAGTTATTCTCTTATGTGGAATGGTGTTTATGGAATGCGGACGACGATTCAAGAAACTTCCAGAGAAATTTCTCAACAGGTGAAGTTGAAGTAAAGGGGTCTACTATTTACCATAGAACAGAGTACAGAGAAAGACGTAATCATTACGCAATCTACTCTGTAAATGCTCCTATTGATGGTTTTGATACAATTCGTGAAAACTTCTTAGGATCATACAGAAGTGCTCAGGAACCAATTGCTGTAGAAAACGGCGAATGCACAAACTCTATGTGTAGTGGATGGCAGCCAATCGCTTCACATCAGTTAAATGTGAAATTGGCTCCAGGCGAAAGTAAATCCTTTGTTTTCGTATTAGGATACATTGAGAACCCAGAAGACGAGAAATGGGAATCTTACGGTGTTATCAATAAAAAACCGGCAGAAGCTATGCTTGCTCGTTACGCTACAGATGCTGACGTTGAAAAAGCTTTTGCTGAATTAAATACATACTGGGATGGCTTATTAAGTAAATTTACTGTTAAGTCTTCAAATGAAAAAGTGGATCGCATGGTTAACATCTGGAACCAGTACCAGTGTATGGTAACCTTCAACATGAGCCGTTCAGCTTCTTACTATGAATCTGGTATCGGTCGTGGTATGGGATTCAGAGATTCTTGTCAGGATCTTCTTGGTTTCGTACATTTAATTCCAGATCGTGCAAGAGAAAGAATTATTGATATCGCTTCTACTCAGTTTGAAGATGGTAGTGCATATCATCAGTATCAGCCACTTACCAAAAAAGGTAACGCTGATATCGGTTCAGGCTTTAACGATGATCCATTATGGTTAATTGCCGGTACATCTGCATACGTTCGTGAAACAGGTGACACAACTATCTTAGATCATATGACTCCATATGATAACGATATGAGCAAGGCTACTCCTTTGATGGGACACTTAAAGAGAAGTTTTGATTACATTGTAAATCATAAAGGTCCTCACAACCTTCCATTAATTGGTCGTGCCGACTGGAATGACTGCTTAAACTTAAACTGCTTCTCAGAGCATCCAGGTGAATCTTTCCAGACTTTTGGTCCTTCAGAAGGTCCTGTTGCTGAATCTGTATTCATCGCAGGTATGTTTATTAAATATGGTGAAGAATACGCTCAGTTATGCGAATTAAAGGGTGATCAGGCTGAAGCTGATTACGCTAGAGCTGAAGTTGCAAAGATGTACGATGCTATCTTAAAAGATGGTTGGGACGGAGAATGGTTCGTTCGTGCATATGATGCATACAGCCACAAGGTTGGTTCTAAAGAATGTAGAGAAGGCCAGATTTACATCGAGCCTCAGGGCATGTGCGTAATGGCGGGCATAGGCAAGTGCTCAGGCGAGGCACAGACTGCGCTAAAAAGCGTAAAGGAGC
>JAZUED010000034.1:0-2240 GCA_045640005.1 Candidatus Fimousia sp. | reverse complement strand
ATTCAAAGCACCTCTAGGTCTTTCTCTACATCCCATAGCTAAAATGATTGCGTTTGCTTCTACGACATTCAAACCATCATCTTTTGAAACATAGGTTACTTTTTTATCATTACTAATATCTACCACCATACTATTCAACTTGTATGGGATATCAGCTTCTAATACTTTTTGAATAAAGCGATTAGCATATTCAGGACCTGTTAATTCTTCTTTAAAAGTATGAAGACCAAATCCGTTATGGATACACTGATTTAAGATACCACCTAATTCAGCGTCACGTTCGATTACTAAAATGCTTTCTGCGCCGTTTTTCTTTGCTTCAAGAGCTGCTGCTAAACCAGCAGGACCGCCGCCTACTACGATTACATCATATAACATTAGTTTGCTCCTCCTTCTTTTGTTTCTCCAGTAATGATCTTAGTTCCTACACGATCCTGAGGAACATCTGCTAATGCGATACCAAGTTCTCTAGCGATGATTTCCTGAACACGTGGTCCACAGAATCCGCCCTGGCAACGTCCCATACCAGCGTTACATCTTCTCTTGATACCATCGATGGATGTTGGAGTGATTGGTCTGTGAAGAGCATCTACGATTTCACCTTCTGTAACTGTTTCACAACGGCAAATGATTTTACCATATAATGGGTTAGCTTTAACGATTTCAGCTCTTTCTTCATTTGTCATATGTTTGAAACGGTTTACTTTACGAGAATCACAGATATCTTCTTTAGCAACTAATTCTAAACCGGATTCTTCCATCATCTTAACTAAGTCAACAGCGATTGCTGGAGCAGATGTAAGACCTGGAGAAGCCATACCGGAGATATTGAAGAAACCTTTCTGTTCTTTATCTTCGAAGATGAAGAAGTCATGAACTGCTGTTCTTGCACGAACACCTGCGAAGTTACGGATAGATTCTCTATAGTTGATTGTTGGAACGGATTTTAACGCTGTTGTACGAACAAAGTTAAGACCGTCAGTTGTTGTGGAGCAGTCATCAGCTGCAGATGGCTGAGAGTCTGGACCAACGATTAAGTTGCCATGAACTGTTGGGGAAACTAATACACCTTTACCTTTTTCGTTTGGACACTGGAAGATAACGTGGTTAACTAATGTTCCCTGAGATTTGTCTAATAAGTAATATTCACCTTTGTTTGGAAGGATCTTGAAGGATTCTTCACAAACATAGTTGTTAACTACATCTGCGTAAACACCAGCTGCGTTACAAACGTATTTAGCTTCTACGTTACCTGCTGGAGTTTCGATTGTGTAAACATCGCCTTCTTTTGTGATGTTTGTACATGGAGCGTTGAATTTGAATTCTACGCCGTTTGTAGCTGCTGTTTCAGCTAAAGCTAATGCTAATTCCCATGGGGAAACGATACCTGTTGTTGGAGAGTAAAGAGCTGCAACAACTGCATCAGAGATATTTGGTTCAGCTTCGCGAACTTTTGCCTGATCCCAAATTTCAAGTCCTGGTACGCCGTTAGCTTCGCCACGAGCTTTTAATTCTTCTACGTGTGCGATTTCTTCTTCGCTAAATGCACATACTAAAGCACCAATCTGTTTGTAAGCAACATCTAATTTGCCACATAATTCTTTAATATATGCGTTACCTTTTACGTTGTATTTAGCCATGTCTGTGCCAACTTCTGGGTCATAACCACCATGAACGATCGCACTATTAGCTTTTGTAGTTCCTACAGCTACATCGTTTTCTTTTTCAATTACGATTGCTTTTACATTGTACTTTCCTAATTCGTATGCAATGGAACATCCTGTGATTCCAGCACCGATAATCGCTACATCATACACTTTCTTATTTCCTCCTATTGTACCAACTACAACATTTTTCATGCGCAGATGCCAGGGGATAAACCCCTGTCACTGCCCGTCCTACTAATGAGATTACGCCATCTCATTAACTGCAGCAACATATCTATTATTCCTTTGCAATCCCCCAATCACAAAAAAATACACACCATTATGCACATTTACTAGTTTTCGGGTTATAAACTAATAAAGCTTGTGCAAATTGCAGATGCGCTGCTTATAAACCTACTATATTATGTTTTGAAATGATAGTCAAATTGTCTGATTGCACAAAACTAGATACATTTAATCATTTTTATTAATTATTAATACTGTGACACTTCTAAAACGCAAGGTCACTTTTCAAATTCTTGCACTTTTATCAAGCGTTTTCTTATAAATATATTGTTTTTTACGACAATAACC
>JAZUED010000033.1:0-5002 GCA_045640005.1 Candidatus Fimousia sp. | reverse complement strand
GCTTCTCACTCGTATCTATATTCCCCTTCGTCTGCCACTACTTGACAGTAATATACCCCTCTAGTAAAATAATGAAATACTATATTTTTTTACAGGAGATGATGATTTCGTGGATTCGAGTACTTCGATTCAATTAATATTCTTACTATTATTACTTTGCCTTTCTGCTTTCTTTTCTTCAGCAGAAACCGCATTAACAACCGTAAACAGACATAAGATCAGAGCCTTTAAGGATGACGGGGATAAAAGAGCAGACATCGTTTTAAAGCTGATTGATAATCCCGGAAAACTGCTCAGCACAATCTTAATCGGAAATAACATCGTGAATCTTTCCGCTTCCTCCTTAGCAACTTCCATTGCGATCAAACTGCTTGGAAGCGTCGGGGCAGGAATTGCAACCGGAATCCTTACTTTTTTAATTCTGATTTTTGGAGAGATTACACCAAAGACCTATGCAACCTTAAACAGTGAAAGCATGTCGCTTTCCATCGCAAAGGTTATTTACTTGCTGACGATCATTCTGACGCCGGTCATTGCGATTGTAAACACACTCTCAAAGGGACTTTTATTTTTACTTCGTATCGATCCGGAACAGTCGAATAATATTATGACAGAGCGAGAATTTCTTACAATCGTCGATGTAAGCCATGAAGAAGGCGTCATCGAAGAAGAAGAAAAAGATATGATCAATAACGTAGTGGATTTTGGCGATTCCTTTGCAAGAGATATTATGATTCCTCGTATCGATGCAACTGTTGTTCCGGTTACCATCGGACTTGACGAGCTGAAGGAAACATTTGCCGAATGCTTATTTTCAAGAATTCCGGTTTATGAAGACGAAAAAGAGCATATCGTCGGAATTATCTATTTACGTGATCTTTATATGTATGAGATGAAGGACTTAGGCAAAGATGCATTTGACATCCGAAAAGTCATGAGAGAACCATTTTTCACCTATGAGATGCGAAAAACATCCGCACTTCTTGCGACAATGCGTAAAAACTCTGTCAGTTTCGCAATTATTTTAGATGAGTACGGTTCCATGTCCGGTTTAGTTACATTAGAGGACTTATTAGAAGAGATTGTCGGAGAAATCCGTGATGAGTATGATGAAGAAGAGATGCTTTCCTTAGTTCAGGTAGGCGAACGAGATTATCAGGTTGATGGCGCTATGAAGTTAGATGATTTGAATGATTACTTAAAGCTTGATATCACTTCTGAGGATTTCGACTCTGTCGGTGGTAAGATTATCGAACTTTTAGATAAACTTCCTAAGAAAGGATCTGTGGCAGAATGCGATCAGTGCATCTTCCATGTCATCAGCATGGATAAACACCGCGTAGACCGCGTACAGATTACATTAAAATAATAATTTTAATACGTTTAAAACAATTTAGGGCCGGTGCCATAAGCACCAGCCCTTATTTTATGTCTTCATATTGTATTTGTACTCACAAATTACTGTGATGTCACGAGATATTCTTCTTTGATATATCCAACCCTGTTTCTGTATGCCACTTTGAAATATCCATCTCTGGCAAGTTCTAAAACACGGACTCTGCATCCGTAGTAAACTTTACCCTTAACCTTTGACTGGGTATCCTTCTTGCTGAACAAGCTGACATACTCTGCACAGTTTGAAACTGTATAGATTGGGAAATCCTCACGTAGATGTTTCTTTAACTCATCGCTTGGTTTTTCATTAAGCTTAAGTAAATACATACCCTGAACAAATCCAATTTTGTCATTATATTTAATTTTGTAAAAACCACGCGTTGATTTTGCAACAATCTCTACCGGAGTTTTGTTCGGAATAACCTTGATGATCTTAGAATAATCGGAAGCCTCCTGGCGAATTGGAAGTCCATGAGCACCACCGTAAGTGTAATAAACACCTTCTTTGGTATCACCAAAATCTCTCACTACTTCTCTTACCACACTGTTTTCAGGTGTAGCAGAAGAGAGCATAACTGCCAGAAAATATCCACCGAACAACACAACGAGAAAGACGGAAACAAACATGGTGAACCAGCCGACAAAGGCCTGGAATTTCATCCATTCATACTTCTTCATTGTTTATATCCTGCCTGTGTTTCAATATTTGTTAATAAATCCTAACAATACAATGTTACCCATTCAATACAAAAAATTCAATATGAATGATAAGATTTAACAATTATTTAAAACTATTTAAAATAATTTACACCAGATTCGAATAATTTCTGGTCTTTATTACCTTCGATGTTCATCGCAACATGTTCACCGATACGTTCAGAGTGACCCATCTTACCAAGTACACGTCCGTCCGGGCTTAAGATACCTTCAATCGCTGCATAAGATCCGTTAGGGTTAAATGCAACATCCATTGTAGGATTGCCTTCAACATCAACGTACTGAGTAGCCACCTGACCATTTTCGAAGAGTTTCTGGATTACGGCATCATTTGCAACAAAACGACCTTCGCCGTGAGATACAGGGATAGAGAATACATCACCAACTTTTGTTCCTGCTAACCATGGAGAATTGTTTGTTACAACCTTAGTATAAGCCATCTGGGAGATGTGACGACCGATGCTGTTCATTGTAAGAGTAGGTGCATCTGCTGTCTGTTCTAAGATTTCGCCATTAGGAACTAAACCGAGCTTGATGAGTGCCTGGAAACCATTACAAATACCAAGTGCAAGACCATCTCTGTTGTTTAATAAATCCATAACTGCTTCTTTCAGTTTTGCATTTCTAAATGCTGTTGCGAAGAATTTTGCAGAACCTTCTGGTTCATCACCAGCGGAGAAACCACCTGGGAACATGATAATCTGGGATTCTTTGATTACTTTTTCAAATTCATCAACAGATTCACGGATACCCTGTGCATCTAAGTTTCTGAAAATTCTTGTTTCTACTTCTGCGCCTGCACGTTCAAATGCTTTTGCAGAATCGTATTCACAGTTTGTTCCAGGGAATACTGGAATGAATACTTTTGGTTTTGCAATCTTATGTTTTGCAACATAAACCTTGCCTTTATTATACATAGGTGTGGAAAGTTCTTCTTTGCCATCATCTGTTTTTGTTGTATATACGCTTTCTAATCTGCCTGTCCATGCATCGATTACTTCATCTACAGAAACAGCACTGTCTGTAAATCTAAATTCCTGAGTTCTAGTAACCGTACCGATTAATAATGCTGGCATGGAAAGATCTCTGATTGCATGAGGATCGATTTCGATGATAATCGCACCGTATGTTTTTTCTAATAAATCCTGGATGTTTACTTCATCGTCAAAACGAACACCAAGTTTATTACCAATCGCCATCTTAACACAAGCTTCTAAAGTACCGCCGTAACCAACAGCATATGCGGATTTAACCTTACCTGCCTGCATTAATCCATGAATCTTATTGTATACCTGTTTTGTGCCTTCGTAATCAGGTAATCCGTACTGATCTTTTGGAATACAGATTCTGATTAACTTATTGCCGCGTCCTTTTAATTCAGGAGTGATTACTTCACTTGCTTTGGAAACATTCACCGCAAAGGATACTAATGTTGGTGGTACATCGATTTCGTTAAATGTACCGGACATGGAGTCTTTACCACCGATGGATGGAAGACCAAATCCAATCTGTGCAGCATAAGCACCAAGTAAAGCAGCGACTGGCTGACCCCAGCGTTTAGGATCTTCCTGAAGACGCTTGAAGTATTCCTGGAATGTGAAACGGATTGTGTTAAAGTCACCACCGGATGCAACGATTTTTGCAACAGACTGAACAACTGCATATACTGCACCGTGGTATGGGCTCCAGGAAGAAAGATATGGATCATATCCATAACTCATCATTGTAATTGTATCGCATTTACCCTTTAATACAGGTAATTTTGCAATCATTGTCTGAATTGGTGTTAACTGATATTTACCACCATATGGCATTGTAACTGTTCCTGCACCGATGGAGCTGTCGAACATTTCGACAAGACCTTTCTTAGAACATACATTAAGATCGCTCATAGTAGAAAGAATTGTATCACGGAAGTTATCTTTCACATCGATCTGGTCAATGTATTTGTTCTTATAATCAGGCATCTCAACCGTTGCTGTTGTTTCCTGATGTGCACCATTTGTATCAAGGAATGCACGGGATAAGTTCACAATGTCTTTGCCTCTCCAGTTAAGAACTAATCTTGGTTCTTCTGTAACTACAGCAACTGGAACTGCTTCTAAGTTTTCTTCTGCAGAGTATGCTAAGAACTGATCAACATCCTTAGGATCTACTACTACAGCCATACGTTCCTGAGATTCAGAAATAGCAAGTTCTGTACCATCAAGACCTGCATACTTCTTAGGAACTTTATCTAAATCTACTACTAAACCGTCTGCTAATTCACCGATTGCTACGGATACACCGCCTGCACCGAAGTCATTGCATTTTTTAATTAAACGGCTTACTTCTTCTCTTCTGAATAAACGCTGAATCTTACGTTCTGTAGGTGGGTTACCTTTCTGAACTTCAGCACCACATGTATCAATGGACTCTACTGTGTGAGCTTTAGAGGAACCTGTTGCACCACCGCAGCCATCACGACCTGTACGACCGCCAAGTAAGATAATGATGTCGCCTGGATCGGATGTTTCACGAATTACATTCTTTCTTGGAGCAGCACCCATAACAGCACCGATTTCAAGACGTTTTGCAACATAATTTGGATGATAGATTTCATCTACTAAACCAGTTGCAAGACCAATCTGGTTACCATAAGAGCTGTAACCATGAGCAGCACCTGTTACGATTTTACGCTGTGGTAATTTACCTTCTAAAGTATCTTTTAAGGAAACCGTTGGATCTGCTGCACCAGTTACACGCATTGCCTGGTATACATAGGAACGTCCGGATAATGGGTCACGGATTGCACCACCAAGACAAGTAGCAGCACCACCAAATGGTTCGATTTCTGTTGGATGGTTGTGAGTTTCGTTCTTAAGTCGGAGGCCAAGCGGTCTTAGGAAGA
>JAZUED010000032.1:0-2283 GCA_045640005.1 Candidatus Fimousia sp. | reverse complement strand
CCTGGGATACAGAAGGACTGAAGTCCGATACCGATTGCTGCAGCAGCGTCAGCAGCTTTTCTACAACCTTTTTTGATTGCGATAGCAGCGCCTACTGTGTAAGCCCATTTAGCGTTTTCAAAACAAATAGGCTGAATTCCTTCGATCTGATGATATACATCTAAACCAGCATCTTTTGTGATTTTTTCTGCTTCTTCGATACCAGAGATACCGTATTCAGCAAGACAAGCGTTGATCTGGTCAATTCTTCTTTCATATGATTCAAATAATGCCATTATCGTTACCTCCTATATTACTGCTTTCTTGGGTCGATGATCTGTGCAGCATCTGCTACTCTACCATACTGACCTTTAGCTTTGTCCATAGCTGTCTGAGCGTCGTCACCAGCTTTGATGAAGTCCATCATACGACCAAAGTTAATGAACTGGTAACCGATGATTTCGTTGTCTTCATTTAAAGCGATTCCTGTAACGTAACCTTCAGCCATTTCAAGGTAACGAGGACCTTTCTTTAATGTACCATACATTGTACCAACCTGAGATCTTAAACCTTTACCTAAATCTTCAAGACCAGCACCGATAGCTAAACCGTTTTCAGAGAAAGCACTCTGTGTACGACCATATACTAACTGTAAGAAGATTTCTCTCATAGCTGTATTGATAGCGTCACATACTAAGTCTGTGTTAAGTGCTTCTAAAAGAGTTCTGCCTGGTAAGATTTCAGATGCCATAGCTGCGGAATGTGTCATACCAGAACATCCGATTGTTTCAACTAATGCTTCCTGGATGATACCTTCTTTAACGTTTAATGTAATTTTACAACCACCCTGCTGTGGTGCACACCAGCCGATACCATGGGATAAACCAGAGATATCTGTTACGTCTTTAGCTTTTACCCATTTAGCTTCTTCTGGGATTGGAGCAGCTCCGTGATTAACGCCAAGAGCTACTGGACACATTTCTTCTACTTCATGTGAATAAATCATGTTGAGACTCCTTTCGGTATAAAAATTAAAAATAAGCATTACGCCCGCTTTGTTATAATATTACCATAAATTGGCTGACACTTCTAGTACTTTTCTACTACTTCTCCAGCCTTTTTGTAGATACTTTCTTTTTCAACATATCCACGTACCATGGAGAGTGGATATACATTAGAATTATGGCCAACGATGGATCCTGGATTTAAGATTGTACCGCATCCGATTTCTACCCAGTCACCTAAAATAGCACCAATTTTTCTCATTCCGGTTGCCACTTTTTCGCCGTCACACATAATTTCGATATTTTTTCTGTCTGCTTTAATATTAGAAGTGATAGATCCTGCACCCATGTGAGAATGATAGCCTAAAATAGAATCTCCTACATAATTATAATGAGGTACTTCTACATTATTAAATATAATGACATTCTTAAGCTCTGTGGAATTACCAACCACGCAGCCTTCTCCTACTAAAGCATTGCCGCGGATGAATGCACACTGACGAACTTCTGTGTCCTTGCCAATAATACATGGTCCATTGATATAAGCAGTTGGAAATACCTTGCAGCTTTTGTGAATCCATACATCATCTGCCGGATGGTCATATTCATCTTCAGATAAAGTTTTTCCATATTCTAAGATAAATTCTCCAATATGAGGAAGCACTTCCCATGGGTATTCATACTGTGCCATCAATTTATAAGCCTGTGTCTGAGTAAGATCCACAAACACGTTCTTAGTTTTTAACTTTTCCATTTGCTCTTGTTCCTTTCTTATAATAAACAGCAGACGCGTCAAATGCCTGCCTTAACATATTCTGATTGTTTAAATTTCGCACGCCATTCGTTCGGTCGGACACAAATTTCTCAAGCTTTTGCATATATTCTTCTTCCGTTACACTTCCTTCAGCCACATAGGTAAGGCCTTTTTCCCAGGAAGCAGTAAGCTCAGGATTAAGAAGAGAACGGATTGAACAGTACACCACATCGTAGATCATCTCACCTACATGAGTCGGTGTCAGAACCTGTGTCTTCTTATTTAAAGCAATATACTTGTTGTTTACTAATTTCTTGATAATCTCTGCGCGAGTGGCACTTGTTCCGATCCCACTACCTTTAATCTGCGCACGAAGCTCTTCGTCTTCAATAAGCTGTCCGGCATTTTCCATAGCAAGCACCATAGATCCGGAATTATATCGTTTCGGTGGTGAAGTGGTTCCCTCTTTAATATGAAACTCTCGAACCGGAAGCTTGCTTCCCTTCCTTATTTTAGAAAGCTTTTCAACTAAATCAGCATTCCCCT
>JAZUED010000031.1:0-3197 GCA_045640005.1 Candidatus Fimousia sp. | reverse complement strand
CTACGATCCGACTTGATTGATCAAGTAAGATTCTTTTAGAGAAAAATAAAATAAACGAATCAATTTAAGGTGGAACCATGATGGTTCCACCTTTTTTGCTGTCTAATTATTAGCTTGATGGAGAATAGTTTTATGGATTTTTGGTCATTTGGGGTGAGTTTATGTTGATTTATGGCGAGTTTAGTGCTTTAAGTTAGGGCTTTAATAATTTTGTTAATATATTGCTACGTGGAAAATCTGTGTCAGGATAATTGCCACGTAGCGATTTTTTTTTCTACGTGGAAAGCAAGTCTGAATTGGCTGTTCCACGTAGTGGCCTCGTGGAGCTACGTGGAGAGTGATAGAAATGTTCAGATTCACGTAAGAGAAATTACGTGTAAAGTTTATTGATTTGCTAGATACACGTGAAAATGCTAGAAAATGGGGGAAATTAACATATTCTTTTTGTGAAATACGTGGATGTACATTTTTTAGTGAGTTTCCACGTAGAGTTCTCTACGTGGAAAGCATAGAAAATCTCAAAAATACACGTAAAAAAAATTAGGGCTACGTGGAATGGGGCACTATTTACAAGAATTCACGTAGTTTCGGCAAGGTCGCTCACGTAAATAAGAAAAATTATAGATTTCCACGTAGCCTCGCGACGGAATAACACATATGTGAGAGAATAACCCTCCGCGACGGAAGCACCCAACAACATTGGATTGTACAATAATTTGAACATAAAATAAATTTATAAAAAAAGCTTGACAATCAAAATTATAGTGATAATATAGTCACAAAAGGTTTGAACATCAAATCAATTTAAAATAAAAGGAGAAAAGAAATGTTTGCAAAGATTAAAGGCACAGGATCCTATCTTCCAGACAATGTGTTGACGAATGAGATGTTAACTACCATGGTAGAAACTTCTGATGAGTGGATTAAGAGCCGAACAGGTGTGGAACAAAGACATATTGCAAAGACTGAAACAGTTGCATATATGGCAAGCATCGCAGCGCAGCGAGCACTTGAAGATGCAGCAAAATCCGCTATAAAAGCAGAAGACATTGAACTTTTAATTGTATGTACCTGCTCTGCAGAACAGATGGTTCCTTGTGTGGCATGTGAAGTTCAGACTCACATTGGTGCAGTAAATGCAGTGTGCTTTGATATCAATGTGGCTTGTACCGGATTTATTACTGCTTATCAGCAAGTAGCAGCACAGATGAAAGCCGGCATGATTAAGACTGCGATGATCATTGGAGTGGAATCCTTATCAAACATGATGGATTTTACAGATCGAGGAACCTGTATCTTATTTGGTGATGGTGCCGGGGCAGCAATATTTACTTGTGAGGATCCATCAAATCTTGAAATTCCGGTTATTTTACATGCAGATGGAAGCAAAGGCCATGTTCTTACAGCATGTTCTGGAATTGGTCAGGACAAAGCACCTTATACGCAGAAGATTGCGATGGATGGAAAAGAAGTTTTCCAGTTCGCAGTGCGTAAAGTACCGGCAGTAATCAAAGAACTGACAAAACTAACAGATGTATCTTTAGATGATATCGATCTTTTTATTCTTCATCAGGCGAACAAGAGAATCGTTGAAGGAGTAGCGAAGAAATTAAAGCAGGATATTGCCAAATTCCCAATGGATATGATGTATAACGGCAATATGTCATCTGCAAGTATTCCGGTTTTACTGGATGAACTAAATAAAGCGGATAAATTACGTCCAGGCATGAAGCTAATTTTCGCAGGTTTTGGCGCAGGCCTTACCTGGGGCGGCATGTACCTGGAATGGTAATTTAAAAATATAATAAAGTAATTCAAATCAATCAAAAATTTTAATTTATGGAGGAAAACAAAGATGTTTGAAAAAGTAAGAGATTTAATCGTTGAAGAAATGGGTGTTGAAGAAGATGTTGTAACAATGGAAGCTTCTTTCAAAGATGACTTAGAAGTAGATTCCTTAGACTTATTCGAAATGGTTATGACATTAGAAGATGAATTCGAAATCGAAATTCCATCTGAAGATTTAGCTGACATCACAACAGTTGGTAAATTAGTAGCTTACTTAGAAAGCAAATGTGCATAAGAAAATAATTAGTAGAAAAGGTTAGGACAATGGAAACAGCAATTACAAAATTATTAGGTATTAAATATCCAATCATTCAGGGTGGTATGGCCTGGGTAGCAACTTATGAATTAGCTTCTGCTGTATCAGAAGCGGGCGGTCTGGGAATTATCGGCGCCGGTGGAGCTCCAGCATCCTGGGTAGAAGATCAGATTCATAAAATGAAAGAACGTACAGACAAACCATTCGGTGTAAACTTAATGCTTATGAATCCGGAAGCAGATCAAATTGCCGAAGTGATCGCTAAGGAAGGTGTAAAAGTTGTAACAACAGGTGCAGGAAATCCAGAAAAATACGTACCTATGTGGAAAGAAGCAGGAGTTAAGGTTATTCCGGTTGTTGCAAGTGTAGGTCTTGCAAAACGAATGGTAAAATGTGGCGCAGATGCAGTCATTGCAGAAGGAACAGAATCCGGCGGACACATCGGTGAGACAACAACTATGGCACTGGTTCCACAGGTTGTCGATGCTGTTGATGTTCCGGTCATCGCTGCCGGTGGTATTGCAGACGGACGTGGAATGGCAGCTGCATTTATGCTTGGCGCAAAAGCAGTCCAGATGGGAACAGTATTTGTAGCATCAGAAGAATCCATTGTACACGAAAACTACAAAGCTAGATTAGTAAAAGCAAAGGATATCGATACAAAGGTAACCGGAAGATCCACTGGTCATCCGGTAAGAACTATCCGAAATCAGCAGACAATCAAATATTTAAAATTAGAAGCAGAAGGTGCTTCTTTAGAGGAATTAGAAAAGTTAACGCTTGGTGGCCTTAGAAAAGCTGTTGTGGAAGGCGATATAAAAACCGGTTCCGTAATGGCAGGTCAGATTGCAGGTCTTGTAAAAGACATAAAAAGCTGTAAGGAAATTATCGAATCCATCAATCATCAGGCAGAGCAGTTGTTAGGAGGTTGCAAAAATGAGTAAAATAGCATTTCTTTACCCTGGACAGGGTGCACAAAAATGTGGCATGGGACAGGATTTTTACAATGAAAGTGCGAAAGCACAAGCCGTATATGATATGGCAACAGAAGTGACAGGCATTGATGTCCCAGCACTTTGCTTTGAAGAAAATG
>JAZUED010000030.1:0-7318 GCA_045640005.1 Candidatus Fimousia sp. | reverse complement strand
CTGTCAAAATACCATTGTCAACGTACTGATGATAAGCATTGATGCTTTCGATATCGCGGTAATCTTCTAAGGTTTCGAAGTGAGCATTTGTCATGCCAAGCTCTTCACCCTGATAAATATATGGTGTTCCCTTCATCATATGGAGCAGTGTCGCTAACATTTTTGCGGACACTTCGCGATATCCTTCGCTGTCATTTCCAAAACGAGACACGACACGTGGCTGATCATGGTTATCAAAGAATAAGCTGTTCCAAGCCTTACCTTCTAATGTTGTCTGCCATTTTGTGAGACACTTACGAAGTGCTTCAAGTGGTGGCTTCTTGTCGGTCCATTTACCGATTTTGCCTGGTACTAATTCCACGTGTTCGAACTGGAAGATCATATTTAATTCGCTTCCGTCCTGGTTGGCAAATAATTCTGCCTCGGATACAGGGATATTACCGGTTTCACCTACTGTAATGAGGTCGTATTTTGATAAGACTTCTCTATTCATCTCCTGTAAAAATTCATGAACTCTTGGACCACAAGATACATATGGACCAAAATCTCCATAAAGGCCGTCTCGAACAATACCGTCTGCGTAGGACTGATTCTTGGAAATCATAGAGATGACATCCATTCGAAAACCGTCAATTCCTTTTTCACACCACCAGTTCATCATGTCATAAACTTCTTTTCTTACAACTGGATTTTCCCAGTTAAGATCTGGCTGTTTTTTAGAAAAGCAGTGGAGATAGTACTGATCGGTAGTTTCATCATATTCCCATGTGGATCCACCAAAGCATGCACCCCAGTTATTTGGTTCTTTTCCATCCTTGGCATCTTTCCAGATATAATAATCACGATAAGGATTCTCCTTACTCTTTCTACTTTCCACAAACCATGCATGCTCATCGGATGTATGATTTACTACAAGGTCCATAACCATCTTAAGACCAAGGCTATGTGCCTTATCAAGCATGCGGTCAAAGTCTTCCATAGTACCGAAATCTGCCATGATATCCTGATAATCAGAGATGTCATATCCATTATCATCATTTGGTGACTGATAAACAGGGGATAACCATATAACATCTACCCCAAGTTTTGCTAAATATTCTAAATGATCTGTGATTCCATTGATGTCTCCAATACCATCGCCATTAGAATCTGCAAAGCTTCGTGGATAAATCTGATACACAACGGATTCTTTCCACCATGCCTGCTTTTCTGTGATCGCTGTCATAATTTCCCTCCATATGACTATATAAATATATTTTTTCTACTCTTTACATTAATTATACTTAGTTAGCCTAAAAATGCTCCTATTATTCTGACTATTTATTACGGTATTTTGACTATTTGAGCAGATTTTCTGTTATAATAGAAATAATTCAAGATAAAAAAATATCTCACCTATTAATATAGACATATAATAAGGAGCTGCTTTCATGGATACGAATCAAAAACAATTAAAGGAGCAAAAGCTTCATGGTCATGCCGGATTTGCATGTGCCGGCTATATCGCAGATTACAATCCTGACTCACCAAAGGCTTGTGATGTTCCCTATCACTGGCATGACGAATTAGAAATTATATATATTGAAAAGGGAACATTTGCTTACCAGAAGAATGTGACTGCAGAAATCATCGACGAAGAATGTTTTTTATTAATCGGAGCTGGTAATCTTCACAAGCTCTATTGTGAACAGAATTATCATGAAGAAGCAGTCGTATTCTCACCCAAAATTTTAGAATTTACTTATGAAGACCGGGCAATGCGAAAAATCTTGAGTCCATTCATCAACGATCAGCTTCATTTCCCTGGTAAAATCACGAAAGATGATCCAATATTTGAACCATTTAAGGCAGAGTTTCAACAGATTACTGACGTATTTCAGAAAGAAAACAGCAAGGACAGTGACCAGTTTAATGCCGTCCATGCATTTTCTCAATTACTCATTAAGACGTCACTTCTTCGTATGCTTGGATTATTATATGCAACTGGCCGCTTTTCTTCAAAAGTACCTGAAAACGAACAGGTCACAGCGCGAATGAAGGAAATTCTTTCTTATATCGAAGATCATTATTCAGAAAAGATTTATCTCGAAGATATGGCATCCATGCTTGGCTTAAATGAACAATATTTTTCCCGTCAGTTTAAGCGATATTTTGGCCAGGCACCGATGAAATATCTAATGACGTATCGTCTTAGAATGGCATGTAAGAAACTCGCCCAGACAACTATGTCGGTGACGGACATCGCTTATGAATGCGGCTTTCACAATTTAGGTCACTTTATGACAGAATTTAAGAAAATGACAGGACAGACCCCGAAAGCGTATCGAAAAGAAAATCTGGAATAGATAAATTTGAAATAAAAAACAGGGAAAAAGGCCGTCGCAGTCGCGACGTCCTTTAAAAACCATAAAATATTTTATAAAATCTCAATCAATTCTTCTACATCTTCCATCTTTGTTGCCCAGCTTGTACAAATTCGAATGGCTGTATGGGTAGCATCATATTTTTCCCAGAATGCCACATTCACCTTCTTTTCAAGCTCTGCTAATTTTTCATTATCCATAACAACAAAGGTCTGATTCGTCGGAGAATCAATCAAAAACTGATAATTCTTTTCTTTTAATGCAGCCTTGATCTTCTTTGCAGTATCAAGTGCATTCTTACTGATGTTCAGATAAAGATCATCGGTAAATAATTCATCAAACTGAACTCCTAACATAAAGCCTTTCGCAAGAAGTCCGCCATGCTGTTTCATCTGTGTAACAAAATACTTTGGCGCATTGTTGTGGGTAAATACCACTGCTTCTCCAAACATCGCTCCAACTTTTGTTCCACCAATGTAAAACACGTCAGTCAGTGCTGCCACATCTTTTAATGTCACATCACTTTCTTCGCAGGCAACGCCGTATCCAAGTCTGGCTCCATCAAGATATAATGGAAGCTTGAATTCATCGCATACCTTTCTAAGTGCTACAAGCTCATCCTTTGAATAAAGAGTTCCAAATTCAGTCGGATGAGAAATATAAACCATGCCAGGAAATACCATATGTTCATGGTTTCCATCCGCATAAAATGTTTCTACCCAGTCCTTTAACTCTCCAGCATCAATCTTGCCATCATGATGTGGAAGGGTTAATACCTTGTGCCCGGAAAACTCAATCGCGCCAGCTTCATGAGAAGCTACATGACCAGTTTCGGCTGCGAGAACTCCTTCATAAGGAGCAGTCATTGTATCAATGACAATCTGATTCGTCTGAGTGCCTCCTACTAAAAAGTAGATGTCTGCATCCGGACAGTCACATGCAGTACGAATTTTTGCTTTTGCACGATCACAAATCACATCTGTGCCATAACCTGCGTGTTTATTGTACTGAATGTCAAATAATCTATTTAAAATATTGCTGTGAGCAACTTCACTGTAGTCATTTACAAATGATAACATACAATCTCCTAACGTAAGAATCCGTTGATGATCTGTTCTTCAGCCTGTTCTTCTGTAAGACCTAAAGTCATTAATTTGATGATCTGATCACCGGCAATTTTACCGATGGCAGCTTCATGAATTAATGCAGCATCAAGATTCTTCGCATCTAATTTAGGTACAGCAACAACGTGAGCATTGCCCATGATGATTGCATCACATTCTGCATGACCGGAACAGACATTATCACCAATGATCGCAGCTTCAAAAATCTGTTCAGAAGTATCTTTTGCTACAGAACGGGAAATTACATCTGTGGAAGAATTTTCCCCATTTAAGTAAACATCATAGATACTCTTTGCATACTGATCACCATGTGTCATAAGACGTTCACGGACAATCATGGTTGCACCTGCTGCAAGTTCAGCCTTAGTTGTACGAACAGTAGAGTCTACACCCTTGATCTGAACCATCTCCATCTCAACGTAAGAGCCTTCTTCCTGATATACTTCTGTTTCAGGATTTAAGATACGCTTACCTGTTCCACCTTCACCTTCGCCGTAGTGCTTTTCTACATATTTTACTTTAGAATTTTTACCTACGAAGAAACGATGGATACCATCGTGCTGGGAATCCTGGTTACCACAGTTATGGATACCACATCCTGCTACGATTACTACGTCACAGTCTTCACCAATATAAAAGTCATTGTATACTTTTTCGCTGTGACCTGAATTACTAATAACAACTGGAATATGAACACTCTGGTTCACTGTTCCATCTTTGATTTTGATATCAATACCACTTACATCTTCTTTTGTTGTAATATCGATGCTCGCATTGGTATTACGTCCGATACTTTTACCATTTACACGAAAGTTATAAGCACCTGTTGGAATTTTATGAAGGTCCGCAACTTCCGCCAGAATTCTCTTCTGAATTACATCCATTTCCATATTGTGGTCCTCCTATAATAATTTGCTGCAGCCTTCCTTGATTGCTGCAGAAGTGCCAAGAATTTCAGGAAGAATTTCTTCTTTGGATCCCTGTTTTTTCACTTTACCATTTTCAATTACAACGATTTCATCTGCGATATTTAAGATACGTTCCTGATGGGAAATAACTAAGATTGTACCATCAATCACCTTTCTCATGTTTTCAAATACAGAAATTAAGTTGTTAAAGCTCCATAAATCAATACCTGCTTCTGGTTCGTCAAAAATCGCAAGTTTTGTACCACGAGCAAGAACGGTTGCAATTTCAATTCTCTTTAACTCACCACCGGAAAGAGATGCATTCACCTCACGGTTGATGTAGTCCTTTGCACATAAACCTACTTTAGATAAATATTCGCAAGCTTCATTCACGGAGATTTCCTTGCCTGCTGCAAGACGAAGTAAGTCAAGCACAAGAATTCCTTTAAAATGAACTGGCTGCTGAAGTGCAAAGCTGATTCCTAAATTTGCACGTTCTGTGATATTCTTTTCTGTGATGTCTTCACCATCATAAATTAACTGACCTTCTGTGATTGGGTAAATGCCCATGATTGCTTTTGCAAGGGAGGACTTACCACCACCATTAGGCCCTGTGATTACAACGAACTTACCATCTCCAATAGTAAGATTCATATGATCGATAATATTCTTTTTACGATCTTCTTCTTCAACCTGATAGGTTACATTTTTTATCTCAAGCATATGTTTCTCCTGTCAAATTAATTTATCTTTAAAATTAAAGATATACTACAATATAATAACGCATTTCATCCAGTTATGCAAATGGTTATACAAATGTTTATACACATAAAAAGGAGCTGTCATAATCGACAACTCCTCATATATTTCATTATTAATCTTCAATCAATCCGCCGTAGATATTGATTAAGGTAAGTCCTAATAATACCCCGCCGCAAATGTCTGTAAACCAGTGTACACCAGAGATTAATCGTCCAACAACAATAATCAGTAAAACTGCAATGAAAAGAACCTTGATGATTCGTGCTAATGCTTTGCTTCTTACATAGCGATCAATAAGGATTGCTGCACTTCCTAAGATTACAAATGCGAGTAATGTGTGGGAGGATGGGAAAGATGCTTCCGGATAATCAAGACCATCCATTAAAACCGGTCTGTAATTGATAATCACAACTTCAAATAAAATATAAAAACCAACGGTAACAACATACAGGCATCCAAGTAAGAAGATTTCTTTATCTACTCCGAAAAGACTTCTGCTTGAAATAAGCTGAAGTAATCCAACTAATGCAAATAATCCTGCAATGAGGAAGGATGCATATCCTAAGATTTCAGTAATGGAATACCACAGTTCATGCTCGCCGATCAGATTGTGCACTGCACCGTTCAAATGAGAAAGACCAATGCTTGTCCCTGCTGGTCCAATCGCTGCAACATCTACTAATTTTACCATTGCAATCAGGATGACAAATAATACTCCTGTCACGCCGGCAGTTAAAATTTTCTTATTCATAACTACATTCCTTTCACCTTTTTTCAAAGGCATTATACCACATTTAATAAAATCAGTGAACCAAAATCACGGCATTTTTGACTTCCACCGTTCCATCACAGACATAGAATCCCAGATTTCGTTCTCTGTAATTATACATGCGCATGCCAAATGCTACGTCATGGTTAATATAAAGCACGCCAATAGAGTCTTCGATATATAACTCAAGCTCATATTCACGACCTTCTTCTATTATAAGAGGACGCTCCATCTCCACCGCATAAGGAAACATTTGCCCGCCTCCTTCATACATACGAAGGCCGGAACGAAATTGAATGCGATTATAAGCCGGCTCAAACATGAGATAATAACCAAAATCGAATTTTTCATCCACCTGTAAAGCAACACCAAAATCAGATGGAGCACCATGATAGGTTACAGTCATTTTGATTTTGCAGGTTTTAGGAATTTCAGGACCAATTACGGCACTATATCCATCCTCCGATTCGGTGGTGATACCATGCTCTACTTCACGCCATTGCCCGGAAAGTGGCTTCCATTCTACCTCTGCTCCTCCGTCAAATGCTTCTTCCACGCTTTCTGTCGCACAAACACCTAAAGTTCCATCCTCGTGCTGCACAAGCTTGTGAACCACAATGGAACCACCCCAGTTCCAGGTCTGATAATCCAGTCCATAGCTTTTTTGAGGATCAAACTCCCAGTTATTTTCCCCTTTACTTGGATTCCATCCATAGATGTATCTGCTTTCACCAAGCATCGCAGTTTTTGCTGCATAGAATGCTCGTCCATCAAAAGTATCTAATACTGGACGAATCCATGGACCTGCAGGTGATTTGCTCATGCGGTAATAAGTGTGAAATCCATCCACATAACTTGAATAAACAAGATAATACCAGTCACCCATCTTAAAAAAGTCCGGGCATTCATAGGCTGCCGGATGACGTTTTGGTCCATAAAGAGGTTTTCGATATTCCCAATGATGAAGGTCATCGGAAACACAAAGTGCCACACAGCCATTTCTCTGGGTTTTGTGATTTTCTCTTGCTGCAAGTAACATCCACCATTTTTGTTCTTCTTCGTTCCAGAACACATGTGGATCTCTCCAGTCTGACATTGCATAGATTTCTCCATCAGCTGTAAACTTTTCTTCCGGAAAATCCGTCCAGTGAATCAAATCTTCGCTCACTGCATGTCTTGCCCACTGTGCAAGTGGCTTTGGTGGAAAATCAAAACTACAATAAAACATATGATATACACCATCAGTGTATACAATCGAACCTGTTCCACCTTCAATATTGGTTGGCATCTCTTCAAAATGGCGATTATCTTCACTTACAATACGATGCCAGCCACGCACCACCAGTTCTTCCGGTGCATCTTTATTCCAGTTTTTCAAGTAGTACCCTTCAA
>JAZUED010000029.1:0-10536 GCA_045640005.1 Candidatus Fimousia sp. | reverse complement strand
GGTGTGATGTTTGCAATCAATCCACTCCTTACGATGATTATGCTTGCCATCTTTATCATTGTTGTTGCTATCACAAGATATGTATCTTTAGGATCCTGCTTATTAATGGTTTCCATTCCGATTCTTTCCGTAAAATTTTACGGATTCCATCCTTCAATGGTAATCATGGGATGTGTGCTTGGTGGATTATCCATTTGGCGTCACCGTGCCAATGTTGGACGACTTCTTAATGGTACTGAAAGCAAAATCGGTGAAAAAGTAGAAAGATAAAATAGATAAAAATAAATAGATAAAATAAACAAACAAATAAAATATAAGAAATAAAGATAAAATGAAGGAAAAAGATAAAATATAAAATGCAAACAGGAAGGAGACTTTTGTAATGCCAGCAATTATCGACTATACAAAAGAACAATTAGAAGTTTTACAGAAAGAATTATTAGCTCAGTACGATGAATTCGTAAAAGCAGGTCTTGCTCTTGATATGTCCAGAGGGAAACCAGCTCCAAGTCAGCTTGATTTAACCAATGATTTATTCACAGTTTTAAACGCTGACAACTGTAAAACAGAAACAGGATTTGATGCAAGAAACTATGGAATTTTAGATGGTGTTCCAGAGATGAAACAGTTATTCGCAGACGCATTTGGCCTTAAAGCAGACCAGATTATCGTAGGTGGAACAGCTTCCTTATCTCTTATGTTTGATAATATCATGCGTATTATGGTAACAGGAACAGATGGCAATATTCCATGGAGTAAGCTTGATAAAGTAACATTCTTATGTCCTGCACCTGGATATGACAGACATTTTGGTATCTGCGAACGTTTAGGCATCGATATGATTCCAATTCGTATGACACAGGAAGGTCCAGATATGGATCAGGTAGAAGAATTAGTTGCGAATGATGCATCCATCAAAGGTATCTGGTGTGTACCTAAGTACTCCAACCCACAGGGAATCTGCTACAGTGACGAAACAGTAAAACGTCTTGCTTCTATGAAGTGTGCAGCCCCTGACTTTAGAATTTTCTGGGACAACGCTTATGGTGTTCACCCAATCTATGAAGATGTAAAAGTGTTAAATATCTTAGAAGAAGCCGAAAAAGCTGGTAATCCAAATCGTCCATTATACTTCGCTTCCACATCTAAAATCACATTCCCAGGCGCTGGCGTAAGCTTTGTGGCTGCTAATGCAGATATGGTGGAAGAAATCAAGGGTGTAATGACATATCAGACAATCAGTCATGATAAATTAAATCAGTTAAGACATGTTCGTTTCTTCAAAAATGCAGAAGGCTTACATGCTCACATGGCAAAACTTGCTGATGCTATGAAGCCTAAATTTGAAATCGTTCTTTCTACACTTGAAAAAGAGTTAGCAGGAACTGGTCTTCTTACATGGACTACTCCTAAGGGAGGATATTTCGTAGCTGTTGATACCATCGATGGCTGTGCGAAAGAAACAGTAAGACTTGTGAAAGAAGCAGGTGTTGTAATGACTGGTGCCGGCGCAACATATCCTTACAAACAGGATCCTGCAGATACAAATATCCGTATTGCTCCAACTTATCCAACATGTGATGAGTTACAGCAGGCAATGAATGTATTCTGTGTTTGCGTAAAATTAGCAGCAGTGAATAAATTACTTGGATAATTGGCTGCGTATCTCGCACCTAGATTTGGGTATATAATTAAGAATCAGTCCTCCTGCTTTATAAAAGTAGGAGGATTTTTGTGCGTATAGCAAATGCATCGTTAATGCTTTGCATTTTGCTCGGGCGCGAAGTGTGCGAAGCTCACTTTTAAAAAAAAGGGGGAGAATCTGATGAGAGTTACAATGTATACCGATGGGGCTGCCAGAGGAAATCCAAATGGACCTGGTGGCTATGGGACTATTTTAGAATATATTGATACAAAGGGAGAAGTACATAGAAGAGAGTACTCCCAGGGGTATGTAAAAACAACGAATAACCGTATGGAGATGATGGCGGTGATTACTGGATTTGAAAAGTTAAACCGTCCTTGTCAGGTGGATGTCTATTCTGATTCAAAATATGTGATTGATGCATTTAACCAGCATTGGATTGATGGATGGATCAAGCGTGGATGGAAGAGGGCAGGCAATAAGCCGGTGCTGAATATGGATTTGTGGAAGCGTATGCTTGAGGCGATGAAGCCACATGAAGTTACCTGGCACTGGGTGAAAGGTCATGCGGGACATCCGGAAAATGAACGCTGCGATGAGCTTGCAACAACAGCGGCAGATGGCAGCAATTTAATTGTGGATGAAGGAGTATAAAAATTCTAAAAATGATAGAATCTATAGATTTTTTGACACAATTATGTTATAATATATAAGTTAGTAATACTATATAATAGTATGGATTATTAGGTTGTTATTTGACAGAACACAAATTATTATAAAAATATAGTGGAAGAAGGTGAGAATATGGAAATCCAGTTATGGAGAAAAAGACTTGCTCCTTATGAGCTTGCAGTGAACGAAATTGTAACAAAATTTAATCATTTAATTTATGAACGCCATTTGGAAGGGAAGTATTCTCCAATGCAGCGTGTGGAAGGTCGTGTAAAATCTATTTCAAGTATCATTGAAAAGATGCAGATGAAGAATGTTAATATCAATGATTTAGAGACAGAGATTCTTGACCTGGCAGGGGTGCGAATCATTTGCCAGTTTGAGGAAGATATTTTCCGCGTAAAGAATGCAATCGGTAAGAGAACCGACATGAAGGTTATTAAGGAAAAAGATTATGTCAATATCATGAAGAATTCTGGCTACCGAAGCTTCCATTTGATTGTAGAATATGAAGTGAATACGGTAGATGGACCGAAGAAGCTGCCAGTTGAAATCCAGATTCGAACACTGGCGATGGACTTCTGGGCAACCGTGGAACATTCATTGAATTATAAATATCGTGGACATATTCCAGAGTTTGTACAGGACAAGCTGATCAACGCTTCGAATGCGATTATCGTTCTTGATCGTGAGATGGCAGCTGTAAGGGATGAAATCTTAGATGCACAGAATTACAATATTGTAAAAGAAAATCTGGTATCTGATATCCTTATTAATCTGCAGAATCTCTATAAAGTGGCGAGTCATAGAGAAGTACTTCGTATTCAGGATGAATTTTACGAAGTATATCAGGAGAATGATATCGAAAAGCTTGCTCATTTTGCACGACAGTTGGATAAAATTGCTGAGGGACATGGAGCACAGAGCCTTAGCTAGAAAACAGGAGTCAGGATGAAACTTCCAGCAAAATTTGAAGAGATTACAAGTTCATATTTAGGAGAAGAGTGGGCCGAATATGTGGCTTCCTATGACGAAGCAGGTTATTTTGGTCTTCGTAGCAATCCATTAAAAATCAAAGGGACAGAATTTTTAAAATTCTGTCCTTATGCTTATTCTAAGGTTGATTGGTGTGATACGGGCTATTACTATGATGCAAATCAAGTTCAGCCAGCCAAATATCCTTATTATCATGCAGGATTATATTATATTCAGGAGCCGAGTGCCATGCTTCCTGCAAGTTTACTTCCGGTAGAGCCGGGAGATAAAGTGCTTGATCTATGTGCGGCACCAGGCGGGAAATCCACTCAGATTGCAGGTAAATTAATGGGTGAAGGACTATTGGTTTCAAATGATATCAGTGTATCAAGAGCAAAAGCATTAGTTAAAAACCTTGAGATGGCAGGTATGGATTGTGCCGTCGTTACAAGCGAGAAACCAGAAAAGCTTGCAAAAGTATTTAAGGGATTTTTTGATAAAGTTTTGGTTGATGCCCCATGTTCCGGGGAAGGGATGTTTCGAAGACAGCCCCAGATGATGAAGGACTGGGAAGACAAAGGGCCAGACTTTTATAGTGAAATCCAAAAAGATATATTAGACAGTGCTGTTCGTATGCTTGCACCAGGCGGCAATTTAGTCTATTCCACATGTACATTTTCACCGGAAGAAGATGAAGCGGTGATTGCGTGGATTTTAGACCAGTATGAAGATTTATCTGTGGTAGAAGCATTTGACTTTCCAGGCAGGGATCACGGACATCCGGAATGGATTGGCTCCGAGAAAGAAGAGTTAAAATATGCATATCGTATGTGGCCACATAAGATTCACGGAGAGGGGCATTTTGCGATTTTGCTTGAAAAAGCGGATGGAAAAGCAGGAAAAGTGAAGGCTGCAAAAGGCAGCAAGAAGATGCCAAAGGAAGCAGAAAGCTTCTTAAAAGATGTGAATCTGAATACCGATGGGCGTGTGTTTCAGGTCATTAAGGATAAGGTTTATCTTGTGCCAGATGTGATGCCGGAGTTGAAAGGCATTCGTGTTGTGCGTTCCGGACTTTATCTTGGAGATATTAAGAAAAATCGTTTTGAACCATCTCAGAGTCTTGCGATGGCTCTAACAAAAGAAGATTATCCGCGTATTGTGGATTTGTCGATCGATGATGAGCGTGTGATCAAATATTTGAAATGTGAAACGCTTATGGTGGATGGACCTCAGGGATGGGTGCTTGTCTGCGTCGATGGATTCCCGTTAGGCTGGGGTAAACTAAGTCGTGGGCAGCTCAAGAATAAATATGCGGCTGCGTGGAGATGGATCTGATGGCAAAACCTATGAGACTTGATAAGCTTCTGTGTGAAATGTCTGTGGGCACGAGAAGCGAAGTAAAACAGATGATCAAAAAGGGTAAGATTACGGTGAATGGCGCGGTTGTAAAAAAGCCAGAGATGAAGGTGGATCCGGATACTGCAGAAATTACGGCTGAGGGCAGAAGCATTAGCTATGCGAAGGAAGAATATATTATGCTTCATAAGCCTGCCGGAGTGGTGTCTGCCACAAAGGATAATAAAGATAAAACTGTACTTGACCTGATTACAGACAACAAAAGAAAAGACCTCTTCCCAGTGGGGAGATTAGATAAAGATACGGAAGGGCTTCTCTTACTTACAAGCGATGGAGAATTAGCCCACCAGTTGCTTTCCCCGAAAAAGCATGTCGATAAGACCTATTATGCGAAGATTCGTGGGATTGTGGATGAGGAAGATGTGAAGAGATTTGCCGAAGGACTTGATATTGGCGAGGATTCTTTGACACTTCCGGCAAAACTTGTGATTCTTGATTCAAAAGAAGAGTCAGAAATTGAAGTAACAATTCGGGAAGGAAAATTCCATCAGATTAAGCGCATGTTTCATGCGGTAGGAAAAGAAGTGGTATATCTGAAACGACTTTCCATGGGAAGTCTTGTTTTGGATGAAACCCTTGAAAAGGGAGCATATCGACCACTTAGTGAAGAAGAAATTAAGAAATTGAAAAATCGTTAGAGGATTTATGCGATGGCAAAAGCATTTTTACCAATCACAAAAAAAGAAATGATCGAGCGCGGCTGGGAACAACCGGATTTTGTATACATTACAGGGGATGCCTATGTAGATCATCCATCCTTTGGTCCTGCAATTATTAGTCGATTGCTTGAATCCCATGGCTTTAAAGTGGCTATGATTCCGCAGCCAGACTGGAAGGATAAAAAGAGCATTGACGTGTTCGGTAAGCCACGTCTTGGATTTTTGGTTTCTGCGGGCAATATGGATTCCATGGTAAATCATTATACCGTATCCAAAAAGCGCAGAAGCAAAGACAGCTACACTCCAGGCGGGGTTATGGGAAAACGTCCGGACTATGCAGTGGTTGTATATTGCAACCTGATTCGTCAGACATATAAAGATGTACCGATTATCATTGGAGGAATCGAAGCGAGTCTTCGAAGACTGGCACATTATGATTATTGGAGCAACAAGGTAAAACGTTCGATTTTGATGGATTCCCAGGCGGATTTACTTGAGTATGGAATGGGTGAGCATGCAACGATTGAAGTTGCGGAAGCTCTTGATGCCGGAATTGATATCAAAGACATTACTTATGTGGCTGGAACAGCCTATCGTGCAAAGAATTTAGATACCGTTTATGATTATATCGAGCTTCCAACCTATGAAGAGGTATGTGAGAGCAAGAGAACCTATGCAGAAAGCTTCTTGATCCAATACGAGAATACGGATGCATTTATCGCAAAGACGTTGGTAGAATCTTATGGAAACCGCGGCTATGTGGTGCAGAATCCACCAGCAAAACCACTTACTGAGATGGAAATGGATGATGTATACAAGCTTCCATATCAGAAGACCTATCACCCAATTTATGAGACGGCGGGGGGTATTCCAGCGATCAAAGAGGTGAAATTCTCTTTAGTAAGCAACCGTGGCTGTTTTGGAGGCTGTAATTTCTGCGCCTTAACCTTCCATCAGGGAAGAATTATTCAGACAAGAAGTCATGAATCCATTGTGGAAGAAGCAAAAGAGATGACAAAGGATCCGGACTTTAAAGGATACATTCATGATGTCGGCGGCCCGACTGCGAACTTTAGACAGCCAGCCTGCAAAAAGCAGATGACGAAAGGTGTTTGTAAGAGAAAACAGTGTCTCTTCCCAACAGGCTGTTCGAATATGGAGGTGGATCACAGCGATTATATTGCACTTCTTCGCAAGCTTCGAAAAATTCCGAAGGTGAAGAAGGTATTTGTCCGCTCCGGTATCCGTTTTGACTATGTTGTTTATGATAAAAGTGATGCGTTCTTACGTGAGCTTTGCAAATATCACGTTTCCGGGCAGCTTAAGGTAGCGCCGGAGCATATTTCGAATCGTGTGTTAGAAAAGCTTGGAAAACCAAATCACGAAGTTTATTTAAAATTTGTTGAAAAATATATCAAGATGAATGAAGAACTTGGTATGGATCAGTATTTGGTACCATATCTGATGTCCTCCCATCCGGGAAGCACGTTAAAGGATGCCATTGAACTGGCTCTATATTTAAAGGAAATCAATCATCAGCCAGAACAGGTGCAGGATTTTTATCCGACACCTATGACGTTATCAACCACCATGTATTACACGGGTCTTGATCCAAGAACGATGCAGCCGGTTTATGTGCCACGCTCTCCAAAAGAAAAACAGATGCAGCGTGCACTCATGCAGTACAAGAATCCGGCCAATTATGACATTGTTGTGGAAGCACTCAAAAAGGCGGGCAGGATGGATCTGATCGGTTATGGTCCGCAGTGCTTACTTCGTCCACGTAAAGAGGGGGCAAATGCTTCTGCAAAAGCCGGTGCTAAGTCCAGTACGAAACAGAATGCAAAATCTGGTGGTAAAGGCCGTGGTCAGGGAAAGAAAAAAACGATCCGCAGTGCGGGAAAAGGAAGGAAAAAACGATGAAAAGAATAGCAGTCATTACCGGGGCAACTTCCGGCATGGGAGCTGAATTCGTACGACAGATGATTCGTTATATGCCAAATATAGATGAATTCTGGTTAATCGCCAGAAGAAAGGATGTGCTCATCTCTATCGCAGAGCGTTATCCAACAAAAGGTTTTCGATTATTCCCAATGGACTTGGAAAATGAAGAAAGCTGGAAAAAATATGAGGAAGTGTTAGAAAAAGAGCAGCCAGCAATTTCTACTTTAGTTAATGCAGCAGGCTATGGCATCATTGGTGAAACTACGGAAATTGATGTGAAAAATCAGACAGGCATGATTCGACTTAATTGTGAAGCCCTAGAGGCGATTACACAGCTGTCAATTCCGTATATGAAATATGGGTCTAAGATCATCAATGTAGGATCTGCATCCGCATTCTTACCACAGCCAGGGTTTAACGTATATGCGGCGAGCAAAACATTTGTCCTTAGCTACTCAAGAGCATTAGGAAGAGAACTGAAAAAAGAAGGAATTAGGGTGACCTGTGTCTGTCCGGGACCGGTAGAAACCGAATTTTTCGACCGTGCTGAGGCAATCCACAAAAGTCCTGCCTATAAAAAAGCATTTCGTGCGAAAAAGGAAGACGTGGTTGTGCAGGCTTTAATGGATGCAAAACATGGAAAATCTCTTTCTATTTGCAAAACATCTATGAAGCTGATGCATGTGGCTGCAAAGATTCTTCCAAATGAATGGATTTTAAAATTGTTATATCGTTAATATAGATTTTTAGGTGATTTTATGCAGGAAATCAAAGTAACCAGAATGGAAGCCGGACAGCGTATGGATAAGCTGCTTGGCAAATTTTTAGACGCAGCACCAAAGAGTTTTCTTTATAAGATGCTGCGAAAAAAGAATATCAAATTGAACGGGAAAAAAGCTGATGGGAAGGAAATCTTAAAAGAAGGAGATGTGGTGACACTCTTTCTTGCAGATGATACAATCAAAGGCTTTCAGAAAAATCCCGGTAAAACGAGTGGACCGGAAAAACCGGTATATAACGGGCCTAAAATTAAGCATCTTTATGAAGATGAGAATGTGCTGATTTTGAATAAACCAGTCGGTGTGTTATCTCAGAAGGCAAAACCAGAGGATATTTCGGTAAATGATTATGTCATTGATGTTTGTCCAAATAAAGGAATCGGGTTTAAACCTTCGATTTGTAATCGATTAGACCGTAATACGAGTGGGATCATCGTGGCAGGCATTTCTTTAGAAGGTCTTCAGACGATGGCTTCAGTATTAAAAAAGAGAAGTGTCCACAAATATTATTATACAATCGTAAAAGGTCGAATTGAAAAACCGCGAAAAATCGATGGATATTTAAAGAAAAATGAAAAGAACAACACTGTAACATTTTCTAAAAAGAAAGAGGAGGGCAGTTCGTATATTGAAACCCAGTACACTCCTCTTGCAGTAGGGAAGGATGCGACACTTCTTAAAGTGTGGCTGATTACCGGACGTACCCATCAGATTCGTGCTCATCTTGCATCCATCGGACATCCGGTGGCAGGTGATTATAAATACGGGGACCGCAAATTCAATGATGTGCTGAAAAAAGAATTTGGGCTTAATTATCAGCTGCTTCATTCGGCAGAGCTTGTTTTTCCAAAAGAGATGGAGCGATGTTCTAAGCTTTCCGGAAAAGTGATTCTTGCCCAGCCACCAGCGAAGTTTATCAAGATTCAGAATGCGTTGGTTGGCGAATATTATTATGAATAGAGGAATATAGATGGGAACTTGGAATTCGCGAGGGCTTCGAGGAGAAGTTCTTGAGGAAATGATCAACTTAACAAATCAAAGATATCGAGAGCAGAAGCTAGGTCTTGTGCAGAAAATTCCAACCTCGATCAAGCCGGTTAGGTTTGATAAGGAACACAGACACATTACTCTGGCTTATTTTGACCAGAAGTCTACCGTTGACTACATTGGAGCCATTCAGGGCATTCCCGTCTGCTTCGATGCAAAAGAAGTGGCGACGGATACATTTCCTCTGCAGAACTTACATGAACATCAGGTTCAGTTTATGGCCGACTTTGAGGCACAGGAAGGAATCAGCTTTTTGATCATCTATTTTTCTCATCGCGAGGAATGTTATTATCTGAGATTTGAGAAGATGATGGAATTCTGGAATCGCCATTACAAAGAAGGCGGAAAGAAGCATTTTAAATACGAAGAGATGGAAAAGGATTTCTTGATTCCGGTGAAGAATGGTACCTTAATCCACTACTTAGAAACATTGAATCAAGATTTACTTGTGAGAAAAGAAAAAAACTGATATACTAAATTAGTTACGATGGGAATATTATAAAACAAGGAAAAAGGTGAAGTCATTGATCAAAAGTATGACAGGCTTTGGAAGAAGCGAGGTTTCTGATGACGTATCAAAGATGATCGTTGAGATGAAATCAGTAAATCATCGTTATGGAGATTTCTCCATCCGTATGCCTAAAAAATTAAGCTTTTTTGAAACGCAGATGCGTTCTTTATTAAAAAAATATATTGCAAGAGGTAAGGTAGACGTATTTGTTACTTACGAAAACCTTTCTGAAGCAACCGTAGAACTGAAATATAATCAGACTATGGCAGCCAACTATCTTGATATGTTAAAACGTATGGAAGAAGAGTTTGGTATTACAAATGATATTACAACTACATCCCTTTCCCGTTATCCGGAAGTATTTACTTTAGGAGAACAGGCAAGCGATGAAGAAGAACTCTGGTCCGTTCTTAAGCAGGCACTTGTAGAAGCAGTAGAAAAATTTGTGGAAGCAAGAACTGTAGAAGGTGAACACCTTTACCATGACATCATGGAAAAGTTAGATTACATGTTATCCTTAGTGGATCTTGTAGAACAGCGTTCTCCATCTATCGTAGAAGAATATCGTGGTAAATTAGAAGACAAAGTAAAGGAACTCCTTGCGGATACAACAATCGAAGAAGGAAGAATTGCAACAGAAGTAGTAATTTTTGCGGATAAGATTTGTGTGGATGAAGAGACTGTTCGTTTACGAAGCCATATCAACAGCATGAAGAAAGAATTGCAGAAAGACGGAAGCATCGGCCGTAAGTTAGACTTTATTGCGCAGGAGATGAACCGTGAAGCTAATACCATTCTTTCTAAAGCGAATGATTTAGAAATGTCTAATATCGCAATTGATTTAAAGACAGAAATTGAAAAAGTAAGAGAACAGATTCAGAACATCGA
>JAZUED010000028.1:0-6478 GCA_045640005.1 Candidatus Fimousia sp. | reverse complement strand
TCGAGACATCGATTACCAATGGGCAGACGATCAGTATTGGCGGATTCCACATTGCCATGAAGAATAATACGATAATGACAGACAGAGGAAGAGTATTCGTCGAGAATACCGGATTAAAGAACCGCTTCTATGCCCCATCCTACAGTGATTATTATCGTCTCACCATCGTGGTTGAACCAAATGTCATCGAAGTTTACATCGATGATGGTAAATACTGCATCACAAATACGGTTTATAATCTGGGACATAAGTTAAAAGGAAATATCGAACGTTTATTTATATCTTCTGAAAACGAGTAAAAAAGTACCACTGGCTGGCGAGCCGGAGGGATTTTTTTGCATTTTAACGGCTGTAAAGTATATTTATATTGTATATATTTAAATTTTTCTGTTGACAAATACATCGCACTGCGATAGTATAAAGATATAAAAAGTATCGCACTACGATATATCGCAGTTCATATAAAAAGAGGTGAGTAATATGAATGATCATATTAGAAAAGTATATGTTCCGATGACGGAAACAGCATTTTATATCCTGCTTTGTTTGAGAAAACCGAATCATGGATATGGAATCGTTCAGATTGTAAAGGAACTAACGGATGGAGAGATTAACTTAAGTCCTGGTACCATGTATGGAAGCTTATCGAAGATGGAAAAGGATGGAGTAATCCGATTTGTTACAAAAGAGGAAAAGCGTAAGATTTACGAAATTACAGAACTTGGAGAGAGAGTACTTAATCTGGAATTAAAGCGTATCAATCGTCTGTATCAGAATGCAAAGGAGATGACATTATGAGTAATATCAAGAAAGAAATAAAGCTTTTCAATGTTTTTCAGTATGATGAAGAAGCAGCTTATCTTAGAGAAATGCATAAAAAAGGATGGAAATTCGTGAAGGTTTCCGGGCTTGGCTCTTATACTTTTGAAGAGTGTGAACCGGAAGATGTGATCTATCAGCTTGATTACAATCAGGAAGGTATGAAAGAAAAAGATGAATATGTGCAGATGTTTGAAGATTGTGGATGGGAATACTTAAATGATTATTTTGGATACAGTTATTTCCGCAAAGAGGCAGATGAGATGAGTGAAGGAGAAAATGGAATCTTCTGTGATGAAGAATCAAGAATGGATCTTTTTAAGAGAGTATTTCGTGGCAGAGCGATTCCATTGATTTTATTATTTGCTCTTACCTGTGTAAATCTCGCGACACAGCTGTTGAGTTCAAGAGAGTATGTTTTTGGGAAAATAGTAATCGTTTTGATTGTTGTGGTATTGATCATATACCTGTTCGTATTTTTCCAGTTTGCTAAAAAGTATCGTCAGTTTATGAAGGATCGTGAAGTGTAATAAATACTGCATGAGATAGCAAAAATGACGGTAACGATAAAGCTTTCTATTACTGATTAAAAAATAAAAGGATACACGCCGAAAGTGGTGTGTATCCTTAATTTTTTTAGCTATAAATCCTGAACCAGAAGTTGCTTCGTTAATGCGGATTATCTGTTAAGGAAACGAAACACTCCGATTACTTTACCTAAAATACTTGCATCTGCAACGATGATTGGTTCCATAGAATCGTTCTCAGGCTGGAGTCTGTAATAACCATCTTCTTTATAGAAGGTCTTAACAGTAGCACCATCTTCTACAAGTGCAACAACGAGTTCACCGTTACGTGCAGTGTTAGCTTCTTCAACGAGAACATAATCACCATCAAAAATACCTACATTGATCATGCTTTCGCCCTTAACGCGTAACATAAATGTCTGATTGTTAGGCATATATTCCATAGGAATAGGGAAGTAATCTTCAATGTATTCCTGAGCAAGAAGTGGCTGGCCTGCAGCAACGCTTCCAATGATCGGTACCTGAGTTACTTCACGGCGCATCAGATTGAACTGGTCATCGATGATTTCGATTGCTCTAGGTTTTGTTGGGTCCTTTCTGATATAACCGTTCTTTTCTAAAGTTTCTAAATGAGAATGTACAGAAGAAGTAGATTTCAAATTAACGGCACTACAGATATCACGTACTGTAGGTGGATAACCTTTTTCTAAAATCTGTTCTTTGATATATTCTAAAATTTCTGACTGTTTTTTACTGATCTTTCCATAAGCCATTATGGTCACCTCCGAACTGGCTTGATTTATTAATGAATTTATTATAACACAGAACATAAATTCGAACAAGTAAAAAATCGAACAAATATTCCCGAACAAATATTCGAAAAAGTATTGACATGCAAACAACTGTTCGTTATAATACAAACATAAACAACAAAACAAATGTTCGGAATATTTGTTCGAATTATAAAACACATTGAACGCATTTTGGGACATCTGTTTCGATATACTTAAGTCAAGAAATCAAACAAAGCAAGTATAATATATTAATTCATTCAGGAGGTATTTGATATGAAAAAGTTAGTAGTTGGTATGATCATGGTAGCATTCATCGCAGCAAGCGTTTTATGTTTCACACTTATGAGTCGATCTGATGTCAGTGCATCTGATGACGCAGCAATTGAATATGTTTCCATTGAAATAGAAGAAGGTGATACTCTCTGGAGCATCGCAAAAGATAATTATAATGACTCCTGTGGAGATTTCAGAGATTACGTAAAACTGATCAAGGAGACTAATAGCATGAAGGATGATCAGATTATGGCAGGCAATTACTTATGCGTACCTGTTTATAATCAGGATTTTAAATAAATAAGCTATCTCAATCCTCATTAATCTAATATATCATCAGAGTTATGATTGAGAGACTCTGAAACTATGAAACCGGCATTGTTCGTTCCCCATCTCCCCTCGATAGAACATGCCGGTTTTTTGTTTGTGCAACTACAAAGAAAAAAGAGATTATAAAATCAAGATTGCATAGATTTATATTACCCTAGCCAATATGTTCAAAATTAAACTAATATGAATTGTCATCATAAATAAGTTGCACAAAAACACAATATTTCACTAAAAAAGTTGGCATTTTTGAATGTTTTGTGGTATGGTAGTACTCAGAGTATTATCGAATATTATAGGATGCCATAACTAGCATTCATATTTGGATAAATATTTAGAAATAATCATACATTAAAAACAGAAAGGGATGTGAAATATGAGTTTTAATGTAGCAGTAATTAAAGGTGACGGTATCGGTCCTGAAATCGTAGTAGAAGCGATGAAGGTTGTAGATAAAGCTGTTGCTATAAAAGGCATTACAATGAATTATACACAGGTTCTTATGGGTGGTGCTTCCATCGATGAACATGGTGTACCTTTAACAGATGAAACACTTGAAATTTGTAAGAACAGCGATGCAGTCTTAATGGGTTCCATTGGTGGTAATACAACAACTTCCCCATGGTATCAGCTTCCAGCAAACTTAAGACCGGAAGCAGGTCTTTTAGCTCTTCGTAAAGGTCTTAATTTATATGCAAACTTAAGACCAGCATATTTATATGAAGAATTAAAGAGTGCATGTCCATTAAAACCATCTATTATCGAGAATGGATTCGATATGTTAATCATGAGAGAATTAACAGGTGGTATCTATTTTGGTGAACATAGAACTGATGTAGAAGATGGTATTCGTGTTGCACGTGACTTCCTTACATATGATGAGAACGAAATCAGAAGAATCGCGATCAAAGGTTTTGATGCAGCGATGAAACGTGGTAAGAAAGTGACTTCTGTAGATAAAGCGAATGTACTTGACTCCTCTAGATTATGGAGAAAAGTAGTAGAAGATGTTGCTAAAGATTACCCTGAAGTAACATTTGAACATATGTTAGTTGACAACTGCGCTATGCAGATTGTATATAACCCAGCACAGTTTGACGTTCTTTTAACTGAAAACATGTTTGGTGATATCTTATCTGATGAAGCTAGTATGGTAACAGGATCTCTTGGTATGCTTTCCTCAGCAAGTATGTCTGATGGAAAATTCGGTTTATATGAACCAAGCCATGGTTCTGCACCAGATATTGCAGGTCAGAATATTGCTAATCCAATCGCAACAATCCTTTCCGCAGCTATGATGCTTCGTTACTCTTTTGATTTAGATGAAGAAGCAGATGCAATTGAAGCAGCTGTAAAACAGGTATTAGCTGAAGGATATCGTACCGTTGATATCATGAGCGAAGGATGCACACAGGTTGGCACAAGCGAAATGGGCGATTTAATCGCAGCAAGAATTTAATTTCGAATATAATAAAAATTTTATTACTATATTATATAAAGAAGAAAGATTGATTGAAGGAGGAAAAAATCATGAAAAGTGATGCAGCAAGAAAAGGCTTACAGGCAGCGCCTGCAAGATCCTTATTTAATGCTTTAGGACATACAGAAGAAGAGATGAAGAGACCTTTAGTAGGTATCGTTAACTCTTATAACGAAATCGTACCAGGTCACATGAATCTTGATAAAATTACAGAAGCTGTAAGATTAGGTGTTGCAATGGCAGGTGGTACTCCAGTCGTATTCCCAGCAATCGCAGTATGTGATGGTATCGCTATGGGACACGAAGGTATGAAGTACTCTTTAGTAACAAGAGACTTAATCGCAGACTCTACAGAATGTATGGCTATTGCACATCAGTTTGATGCTTTAGTTATGATCCCTAACTGTGATAAGAACGTTCCTGGTTTACTTATGGCAGCAGCAAGACTTAATATCCCTACAATTTTTGTATCCGGTGGTCCTATGTTACCAGGTCATGTAAAAGGCAAGAGAACAAGTTTATCTTCCATGTTTGAAGCAGTAGGTGCTTATGCAGCTGGAACATTTAATGATGATGATTTATACGAATTTGAATGTAAGACATGTCCAACATGCGGTTCTTGTTCTGGTATGTACACAGCAAACTCCCATAACTGTTTAACAGAAGCTTTAGGTATGGGCTTACACGGTAACGGAACAATCCCTGCAGTATACTCTGAACGTATCAAATTAGCAAAACGTGCAGGTATGCAGGTTATGGAATTATATAGAAAGAACATCAGACCACTTGATATCATGACAGAAGATGCAATCATGAATGCATTAACTGTAGATATGGCACTTGGATGTTCTACAAACTCTATGCTTCATTTACCAGCAATCGCTCATGAATGTGGCGTAGACTTAAATCTTGATGTTGCGAATGAAATTTCTGAAAGAACACCAAACCTTTGTCACCTTGCTCCAGCAGGTCCTACATACATGGATGAACTTTATGAAGCAGGCGGCGTTTGGGCTGTTATGAACGAATTAAATAAGAAAAACTTACTGAATACAGATGTAATGACATGTACAGGTAAGACATTAGGTGAAAATATCGAAGGTCACCCAATCTTAAATACAGAAGTTATCCGTACATTAGACAATCCATATACACCAGTAGGTGGTTTAGCAGTTCTTCGTGGTAACTTAGCTCCAGCAGCATCCGTTGTAAAACGTTCTGCAGTAGTTCCTGAAATGTTAAAACATGAAGGTCCAGCAAGAGTATTTGACAGCGAAGAAGAAGCAATTGAAGCAATCTTAGGCGGTAAGATTGTAGCAGGCGACGTAGTAGTTATTCGTTACGAAGGACCAAAAGGTGGCCCTGGTATGAGAGAGATGTTAAATCCAACATCTGCAATCGCAGGTATGGGTCTTGGATCTTCTGTAGCATTAATCACAGATGGTCGTTTCTCTGGTGCATCCCGTGGAGCTTCCATCGGACATGTATGTCCAGAAGCAGCTCAGGGTGGTCCAATCGCTTTAATCGAAGAAGGCGATATTATCCAGATTGATATTCCAAACTACAGCTTAAATGTAAAATTATCTGATGAAGAATTAGAAGCACGTAGAGCAAAATGGGTACCAAGAGAACCTAAGATCAAAACAGGTTATCTTGCTCGTTATGCATCTATGGTTACAGACAGCTCTAAGGGTGCTGTATTAAGCGTAAAATAATTAATAAATAAAGAAGGTAATATCATGACAAAGAGACTGAATGGTTCACAGATTGTTATGGAATGCTTAAAAGAACAGGGTGTAGATACAGTCTTTGGTTACCCTGGTGGAGCAATCTTAAACATTTATGATGAATTATATAAACAAAAAGACAGCATTACTCATATCCTGACATCTCATGAACAGGGTGCGTCTCACGCAGCTGATGGGTATGCTAGAGCAACTGGTAAAGTCGGAGTATGCTTTGCAACATCCGGCCCAGGTGCTACAAACTTAGTAACTGGTATTGCAACAGCATATATGGATTCTATTCCTATCGTTGCAATTACCTGTAACGTTGGGGTTAGTTTACTTGGTAAGGATTCCTTCCAGGAAATCGATATTGTTGGTGTAACAATTCCAATCACAAAGTACAGCTATATCGTTAAGGATATTAATAACCTTGCTGATACAATCCGTAAAGCATTTGATATCGCAAGATCAGGTCGTCCAGGTCCTGTTTTAATCGATATTCCAAAGGATGTAACTGCAGCTGAAACTTTA
>JAZUED010000027.1:0-9168 GCA_045640005.1 Candidatus Fimousia sp. | reverse complement strand
GGATGTGAAGAACGTGCAGAACTTCCATTCCACAAAGCTTTATTAAATGGTGAACTTCCATGTACCATCGGTGGTGGTATCGGTCAGTCCCGTATCGCAATGTTCTTCCTTAGAAAATGTCACATCGGGGAAGTTCAGGTTTCCGTATGGCCAGAAGAAGTTTATGAAAAAGCTGCTGCAAGAGGAATTACAATCTTATAATAACTGTTAAGAAAGAAATAAATAAAATATATAGAACGAAGCAAAGGGGCTTTGACTTAGGTCAAAGTCCCTTATTTTATAGTATGGAAACGAAGTTTCGGTACCACAAATGCAAATATATGAGGGAAAAACCATGAAGAGAAAATTAATTTTGGAAAATGGACAGCAATTTATCGGAACTGGCTTTGGCTGTGATGAAACCAAAGTGTGTGAGGTAGTATTTAACACCAGCATGGCAGGATATCAGGAAATTATCTCTGATCCTTCCTATACATATCAGACCGTAGTAATGACCTATCCATTAATCGGAAACTACGGAACCAATGATGAAGATTACGAATCCAAACGCCCAACTATCAGCGGCTTGATCGTAAGAGAATATAATGATTTTCCATCTAATTTTCGAAATGAAAAACCATTAGGCGAAGTAATGAAAGAATTTAAGATTACCGGTCTTGCAGGAATCGATACCAGAAAACTGACAAAGATCATTCGAGATGTCGGAACCATGCGAGGGGTAATCACAGACGAAGACATTTCAGTCGAAGAAGGTCTTAACATTCTTAAAGCTACACCAGAAAAGAAAGATGCCGTATCAACCGTAACAAGCAAAGAAATCTGGCAGTCCCCACACACAGGAAATCCAGAACAGGTTTATAAAGTCGTTGCCATCGACTGCGGCATGAAATTAAATATCGTAAACAGCTTAAACGAAGCAGGATGCGATGTGGTCATCGTACCATTTGACACACCTGCCGACGTGATTGAAACATTTGCACCAGACGGCGTGTTCATCTCCAACGGACCGGGAAACCCAACCGATGTAATGAACGTAGTAGAAACCTTGAAGATGCTTCTCGGCAAGTATCCAGTCTTTGGAATCTGCCTTGGACATCAGCTCATTTCCTTAGCCTATGGCGCAAAAACATATAAATTAAAATTCGGACACAGGGGTGGAAACCATCCGGTGAAAAATTTAGAAACCGGTTTGGTGGAAATCACAAGTCAGAACCATTCTTACGCAGTAGATCCTGATTCCATTCCAGGAACCGGACTTACCATTACCCACATCAATCTTCTTGATCAGACTGTAGAAGGGGTAAGAAACAAAGAAGATATGGTTTTCTCCGTGCAGTATCATCCAGAAAGTGCACCGGGACCAGAAGACAGCAAATACCTGTTTAGCGAATTTTTAACTATGATGGAGGGAAACAAGAATGCCTAAGAATACAGATATCAAACGAATTTTAGTGATCGGATCTGGTCCGATCGTCATCGGTCAGGCAGCAGAATTTGATTATGCCGGCACACAGGCTTGTCTTGCTCTTCGCGAAGAAGGATACGAAGTTATTCTTTGTAACTCCAACCCAGCGACCATCATGACAGACACAACCATTGCAGACAAAATCTACATGGAACCACTTACTCTTGAATATATCGCAAAGATCATCCGTCACGAACGTCCAGATGCCATCTTACCAGGTATCGGTGGTCAGACAGGCTTAAACCTTGCGATGCAGCTTGAGAAAAAGGGCGTTCTTCGTGAATGCAATGTGAAATTACTTGGAACAAAATCAAGCAGTATTGAACAGGCAGAAGACAGAGATCTGTTCAAACAGCTTTGTTTAGATATCAATGAACCGGTTTTACCATCCGTAGTTATTAATACGATGGAAGATGCCATCAAAGCAGCAGAAGAAATCGGTTATCCGGTCGTTGTACGTCCAGCCTACACACTTGGTGGTACCGGCGGTGGATTTGCCTACGACCAGAAAGAATTTGTAGAAATCGTAAAAAATGCGCTTGCACTCTCTCCAGTGAATCAGGCACTTATCGAAAAGAGTGTAAAGGGCTACAAAGAAATCGAATACGAAGTAATGCGTGATGCAAATGATACTGCAATCACCATCTGTAACATGGAAAACTTAGATCCTGTAGGGGTTCATACAGGGGATTCCATTGTTGTCTGCCCATCCCAGACCTTAGCAAACAAAGAATATCAGATGCTTCGTAATTCCGCATTAAAGATCATTCGTGCTTTAAAAATCGAAGGTGGCTGTAACGTACAGTTTGCCTTAGATCCAAACTCCTTTGATTACTATGTAATCGAAGTTAACCCACGAGTTTCCAGATCCTCTGCCTTAGCATCAAAAGCCAGCGGTTATCCAATCGCCAGAGTATCAGCGAAAATCTCCGTAGGGATGCATTTAGACGAAATTCCACTTGCCAATACATTAGCATCCTTTGAACCAGCACTCGATTACGTTGTTTCTAAGATGCCAAGGTTCCCATTTGACAAATTTGCCGATGCCAACAATTCCTTAGGAACCCAGATGAAGGCAACCGGGGAAGTCATGAGCGTGGGCAGAACCTTTGAAGAAAGCTTCTTAAAAGCAATCCGATCCTTAGAAATCGGCGTATATCATTTATACAGCGAAAAATTCAGCGGATGGAGCTTAGAAAGTCTGGCTGAATACATCAAAACCGCAACAGACGACCGCGTATATGCCATTGGAAAAATGCTTCGCATGGGCGCTTCTATTGAGTCAATTGGGGAAGCTACCGGCATTGATCTATTCTTCTTAGATAAGATGAAGAAAATTATTGCGATGGAAGAAGCTTTAAAGGCAAATGTGAATGACAAAAAAGTTTTATTCGAAGCAAAACGAATGGGCTTTTCTGATAAAGAAATCTCTGTTCTTTGGGGATGCAAAGAATTAGACATTTACAACTTAAGAAAAGAAGAAAAGATGTTCCCGGTATTTAAGATGATCGATACCTGTGCATCTGAATTTGAAAGCTACATTCCATACTTCTATTCCACTTATGAAGACGAAAATGAGTCCATTTTATCGGACAAAAAGAAAATCATCGTACTTGGATCCGGTCCAATCCGTATCGGCCAGGGTGTCGAATTTGACTACTCAACTGTACATGCGGTTAAGACCATCAAAGAAGCAGGATTTGAAGCGATCATTATCAACAACAATCCGGAAACTGTATCTACCGATTATACAACTTCCGACAAATTATATTTCGAACCACTTTGCGTGGAAGATGTTATGAACATCATTGAGTATGAAAAACCATTTGGTGTCATTGCTTCCTTAGGTGGTCAGACTGCCGTTAACTTAGCCCAGCCACTTACCGACCGTGGAGTAAAAATCATCGGAACAGACTGCGAAGCCATTGAAAAAGCAGAAAACCGTGATGCCTTTGAAAAAGTATTAGAAGAGCTTGATATTCCACAGCCAAAGGGTATGGCTGTAACAAGTGTTGAAGCCGGTGTGGCTGCGGCAGCAGAAATTGGATATCCGGTTCTCGTTCGTCCAAGCTTCGTTCTTGGTGGACGTGCAATGCAGATCGTATCCAAAGAAAAAGACTTACTCGTTTACTTAAAAACAGCCGTAGAAATCGACGAAGACAAACCAGTATTAGTAGATAAATATATCAAAGGAAAAGAAGTAGAGGTTGATGCAATCTGTGACGGAACAAGCGTATTTGTTCCTGGAATTATGGAATTAGTAGAAAGAACGGGAGTACATTCCGGAGATTCCATGAGTGTGTATCCACCATATAGTATTTCCGATAAAGTAAAAGGAACTATCCTTCGATATACAAAAAAATTAGGGCTTGGTATTGGTATCGTCGGATTATTCAACATCCAGTTTATCGTAGATGAAAATGATGATGTATACATCATCGAAGTAAACCCAAGATCCTCAAGAACCGTTCCATTCTTATCAAAAGCCACTGGATATCCACTTGCCGATATCGCAACACTGACCATTTTAGGTGTGAGCTTAAAAGAACAGGGAATCTTTGCTTTATATCCAGATGAAAAAGAACGCTGGTATGTCAAAGCTCCTGCATTCTCCTTCTCTAAGCTTCGAGGCATGGATGCTTACCTTTCCCCAGAAATGAAATCTACCGGGGAAGCAATCGGTTATGATAAGAGTCTTCACAGAGCAGTTTATAAAGCATTAATTGCATCAGGCATCAAGCTTTATAACTATGGAACAATCTTAGTTACCTTAGCCGATGAAGACAAGGAAGAAGGTCTTCCATTAGTAAAACGCTTCTATGATCTTGGATTTAACATCGAAGCAACCACGGTAACCGCAGAATTCTTAAGAAAACACGGTATTCGCACAAGACTTCTTCGTAAACTTAGTGAAGGAAGCACTCAGGTGCTTGAATCCATCCGTGCTGGTTATGTAAGATACGTCATCAATACGAGAGCCATTTTATCAGGCGTTCATTATGGTGATGGTGTGGCAATTCGTCAGTGTGCAACCGAAAATAATGTAACAATGTTTACATCCCTTGACACTGTGCGTGTGCTTCTTGATGTGTTAGAAGAAATTACAATCAGTGTTTCTACGATTGATGCCGAATAAAGGAGAGAAAAGATGGTTAAATATGTATTTGTAACCGGAGGGGTTGTCTCCGGACTTGGAAAAGGAATTACAGCAGCTTCCCTTGGAAGACTTTTAAAGGCAAGAGGATATCATGTGACCATGCAGAAATTTGATCCTTATATCAACATGGATCCAGGAACAATGAACCCTATCCAGCACGGAGAAGTTTATGTTACTGAAGATGGAGTGGAAACCGACTTAGACCTTGGTCATTATGAACGTTTTATCAACGAAAACTTAGATTATAATTCAAATGTTACGACCGGTAAAATCTACTGGACTGTATTAAATAAAGAACGACATGGTGATTATGGCGGAGGAACCGTTCAGGTAATCCCTCATATCACAAATGAAATCAAAGACCGCTTCTATAAAGCAAAAACGGAAGATGAAGAAACCATTTCCATCATTGAAATTGGTGGAACCGTTGGGGATATCGAAAGTCAGCCTTTCTTAGAAGCAATCCGTCAGTTCCAGATTGAAAAGGGCAGAGAAAATGCCACCATGATTCAGGTTACCTTAATCCCATACCTGAAAGCGTCTGGAGAAATGAAGACAAAACCGACTCAGATGAGCGTAAAGAATTTACAGAGCATGGGTATCTGGCCGGACATCTTAGTATGCCGTTCCGATTATCCAATTGACGATGGCATGCGTGAAAAAATCGCTCTGTTTTGTAATGTAAAGAAGGATCATGTCCTTCAGAATTTAGACGCACAGTCCCTTTATGAAGTGCCACTGATGATGGAAGAGGAAAAATTAGCGGATGCAGTTTGCGAATGCTTAAGAATTCCTTGTCCAGAGCCGGATCTTTCTGAGTGGAAGAAGATCGTGGAAGACTTCCACCATCCAAAAGAAGAAGTAACGATCGGCTTAGTTGGCAAATATGTGTCTCTCCACGATGCGTATCTTAGTGTGGTTGAGGCACTCCAGCATGGCGGTATCGCCCATAAAACAAAGGTAAATATCCGCTGGCTTGACTCCGAAGAGTTAAATGAAGACACCAAAGAGGCATTTTTAGGTGATCTTGATGGCATCTTAGTTCCTGGTGGTTTCGGTTCCCGTGGAATCGAAGGCAAAATCTTAGCAATTCAGTATGCGAGAGAAAACAATATCCCATTCCTTGGATTATGCCTTGGTATGCAGCTTTCAATCGTAGAATTTGCAAGAAATGTACTTGGATACAAAGATGCAGCAAGTATTGAGTTTGATCCGGATACCACACATCCAATGATCAACTTACTTCCAGATCAGGAAAATGTGGAAAACTTAGGTGGAACCTTACGACTCGGTGCATATCCTTGTAAATTAGGAGCCGGCACAAAAGCATTTGCTGTTTATGGTCGTGAGCTCATCTCTGAGCGTCACAGACATCGCTATGAAGTAAACAATGACTATAGAGAAGAATTAATGGCCGGAGGGCTTACTTTATCTGGTATTTCACCAGACGGCCGTATTGTGGAAATGGTTGAAATTACAGATCATCCATACTTTATTGCCACTCAGGCACACCCAGAATTTAAATCAAGACCGGACGTTCCACATCCATTATTTGCAGGTCTTGTAGAAGCAGCACTTGGCTGCAAAGGGAGGAAATAACTATGAAACATTATCAGTCTAAGCTTTATCATCCGTCTTTTGAACACGATAACTGTGGGATTGGTGCTGTTATTAACATGAACGGCATCAAAAGCCATGAAATCGTTGCGGATGCATTAAGCATTGTAGAAAATTTAGAGCATCGTGCTGGTAAGGATGCAGAAGGAAAAACAGGGGATGGTGTTGGTATCTTAACTCAGATTTCCCATAAGTTTTTCACCAAAGTATGCCAGCAGGAAGGCATCAACATTGGCGGCGAACGTGAATACGGCGTTGGGATGTTCTTCCTTCCACAAAATGAACTTCAGATGCGTCAGGCTAAAAAGATGTTTGAAGTAATCGTTGCGAAGGAAGGCTTAAAATTCCTTGGTTGGAGAGACGTAAATGTTGTTCCGGAAGTACTTGGAGCAAAGGCAAGAGAATGTATGCCAGTAATTGCACAGGCATTTGTCAAACGTCCATCCTCTGTGGTTACAGACCTTGAATTTGACCGTAAATTATATATCATCCGCCGCGTATTTGAACAGAGTAATGACAATACTTATGTATGCTGCTTATCCTGTCGAACCATTGTATACAAAGGTATGTTCTTAGTGGATCAGCTTCGTACATTCTTTACGGATTTACAGGATCCGGATTATGAATCTGCCATTGCTATGGTTCATTCCCGATTCTCCACAAACACAAACCCAAGCTGGAACCGTGCACATCCAAACCGTTTTCTTGTTCACAATGGGGAAATCAATACCATCAAAGGAAATGTGGATAAGATGCTTGCCCGTGAAGAAACCATGTTTACAGATAAGTTCTCTGATGAAGATATGACAAGAGTTCTTCCGGTTATCCCATCCATGGGTTCTGACTCTTCCATGCTTGATAATACATTAGAATTCTTAGTAATGAGTGGGATGGAACTTCCACTTGCTGCAACCATCATGATTCCAGAACCTTGGGCACACAATGATACCATTTCCCAGGAACGTCGTGATTTCTATCAATACTATGCGACGATGATGGAACCTTGGGATGGTCCTGCGTCTATTCTTTTCTCTGACGGGGATGTTATGGGCGCAATCTTAGATCGTAATGGTCTTCGTCCATCCAGATATTATGTTATGGATGATGGCAGATTGATCTTATCCTCCGAAGTTGGGGTACTTGATCTTGACGAAGCTCATATTTTAAAGAAAGAACGTCTCCACCCTGGAAAGATGCTCTTAGTTGATACGATTAACAAATGCATCCTTCAGGACGAAGAAATCAAAGAAAAATACGCCTTAAAGGAACCTTACGGGGAATGGTTAGATTCTAACTTAATTTCCTTAAAGGAACTTCGTATTCCAAATGCGAAAATTCCTTCTTATTCCGATGAGGAACGTGCAAAGCTTCAGATGGCATTTGGCTATACTTATGAAGATTACCGCGAAGGTATCCGTAATATGGCGTTAAATGGTTCCGAACACATCGGGGCTATGGGTGTGGATACTCCAATTGCTGCTCTTTCTAAGGAGTACCAGCCTTTATTTTACTATTTCAAGCAGCTCTTTGCTCAGGTTACCAACCCTCCAATCGACGCCGTTCGTGAAAAAATCGTTACATCCACTACTGTATACATCGGCAAAAACGGTAACCTGCTCGAAGAAAGTCCGGAAAACTGTCATATGGTAAAAATCGATAATCCGATTATCTCTGATCACGATTTATTAAAGATCAAGCATATGAAGAAGGACGGTTTCAAGGTAGAAGAGGTTTCCACTCTCTACTATAAATCCACACCGATCAAGCGTGTGTTAGACAACTTATTCGTTCATATCGATAAGGCATATCGTGATGGTGCTAATATCATCATCTTATCCGACCGTGGTATGGATGAAAACCGTGTGGCACTGCCATCCTTACTTGCAGTTGCTGCCGTACACAAATATTTAGTAGATACGAAAAAATGTACTGCGATGTCTTTAATCCTTGAATCCGGGGAACCTCGTGAAGTACATCATTTTGCTACTTTACTTGGTTTTGGTGCAAGTGCGGTAAACCCATACCTTGCTCATTCCTGTATCGAAGAATTATGCAAGGAAGATTTACTTGAAAAAGACTACTATGCTGCTGTTCAGGATTATGACAGAGCGATTTTATCCGGAATCGTTAAAATCGCTTCTAAGATGGGTATCTCCACAATTCAGTCTTATCAGGGTAGTAAAATCTTTGAAGCAATCGGTATTTCTCAGGATGTGATTGATAAATATTTTACTGGTGTAGTAAGTCGTGTTGGTGGTATTACTCTAGAAGATATCGCTGAAAATACAGACCGCCAGCATTCAAAAGCATTTGACCCATTAGGACTTAGCACAGATCTTACCATCGCTTCCATGGGACGTCACAAGATGCGTTCTCAGGGCGAAAAACATAGATACAATCCTCAGACTATCCATATGCTTCAGATGGCAACAAGAGAAGGGGATTACAATAAATTTAAACAGTATACTGCAATGGTTGACAAAGAAGAAACTGGTTATCTTCGTAGTTTAATGGATTTCGTATATCCGGAAACTGGTGTTGACCTTTCTGAAGTAGAATCTGCGCAAGAAATCGTAAAACGCTTTAAAACAGGCGCGATGTCTTATGGTTCTATCTCTGAAGAAGCACATCAGGCACTTGCCATTGCAATGAACAAACTCCACGGAAAATCAAACTCCGGGGAAGGCGGGGAAAGTGACGAACGTCTTGAATCCGCAGGCAAGAAAAATGACCGTAGCTCTGCAATCAAACAGGTTGCGAGTGGACGTTTTGGTGTAACAAGCAGATACTTAGTCAGCGCAAGAGAAATCCAGATTAAGATGGCACAGGGCGCAAAACCAGGGGAAGGTGGACATCTTCCAGCGAAGAAAGTATACCCATGGATCGCAAAAACAAGACATTCCACACCTGGTGTAAGCTAAGTCGGAGG